>DAOVBT010000390.1 GCA_030670375.1 Candidatus Aminicenantota bacterium
ATGCTGCGATTTATAGGTGTAAACCAATGATTCGTCAAATCGAAGGGAGAATGTGCCTTCGAAATACTCCGGCAGTTCAGGCGTGTAGGTCAAGTAAGGGGGGAAGAATTTTTGGATTAAGGTATATCCAGCTGGATCGAGTTCTTTCATCCTCTCGCGGCTGCCGGCAAAATAACGCCCGAAATGGGAATGCCCCTCAGGCACATCTTCAGGCTTGATCTCTCTTCCTTCGTACTTTTTCGGTCTCAATGTCCATAAGTCATAGTAATTATCGATAAGAACACCGACATATTCGTTGGGGTGTTCTTGCGGTTCATCTTCGGGCCAGGCCCGCCATCCTTTCGAGGCGGCTTCGTCATTTGTCTTCTGCATTTCGGCCAGCATCGCGGGCTGGGTAATCTTGATTCCATAATCATGCACGAGATGCCAGATCTCCTCAAAAGAGGCATCGCGCGTTATGTGGTTCATGTAGTCCTCTGTTCCTTCGGCCGGATTTTCATTCCCCCGCAAATCCTGCATGCTCAGATCCGTTCCTCTTCCCAGCGAACCCCGCATAGCCTCGTGCAGATCGGGTTCGGTGTTGAAAAAAACCATGGTCGCTTTCCTATCGGCCATGGCGTTAGCGATCATGGTTTTGTCGCTCCCATATTCCGATCCTGGATAGTCGGTCAGGAGGAATTGGAGGACGTTTCGGGCTTTTTTGATCTGGTTATCTGTCCAGTCGGCTTGAGCCAACATATGGATGGGTTTGCCGTTTGGGGCCAGGATTTTTGTGTATTTTGTGAAAACATCCCTAAATACGGATGGGACATCCTCCGGCAATTCCACGATGCCGTTTGGTGATGCAGAGATGTCTATTTCCGGAAGTGTGACAAGCTCCTCATCAGACTTTTTGCAAAAGAGAAATATCATTAAGCCAAGAATTAAAAAAGTGACGCATAATTTTCTCATGTTCTCTCCTTTTTTTTTGGGGATTTATCGATTCTTATTATCACAAGTTATCTATGAGATCAAATTACCTCTTTCTGTCTTGTATCAAGTGAAAAAAAATATTAAGATTTTGACATCAATAATAAGGAGGGAAACAATGCCTCTAAAACGATTTTTATTGGCCATTTTTGTATTCATCATCTTTTTTCAAGGATTCTATGTCTCGGCCCAGGAGGCTCGCAGCCGTTTTGAGCTTTTGAATCTAATCCGTAAGGAAAAATTCGACAAAATTTTGCCTGAAGCCATGCGGGACAACAAGGTCGATATGTGGATCCATGTGATAAGACGGGGAGATCCGGATGCCTTTGCCTTAGATTTGGGCGGGACCATGGGGTATTTCATCTTTACCGACAGAGGCGGTGACAGGATTGAGCGAGCCCTTCTGGGTGTGAGCTTTGCTCCGGTTGCAGATCCTTCTATCTACGACATATTTGGCGACGAAAGCGATTTAACCGATTTTGTCGCCGAACGTGATCCCCAACGTATCGCCATCAATATGTCTGAATCGCTCACACATGCGGATGGTCTGTCTCATACCGGGTACAAAAAGTTGGTCAAGCTGATCGGCGATAAATACGCCCAAAGGCTTATTTCCTCAGAGGATGTGATCACGGATTTCCGGATCAGAAGAGTACAAACTGAGATCATCGCCTTTGCCAAGGCCTGCGAAATCCAAAGGCTGATTATGGAAGCCGCTTTGAAGAGTATTAAGCCTGGTATCACCACCAAGGAGGAATTGGGTTGGTGGGCAAACGACCAGCTTTTGGCCCAGGGAATAGAACCTTCTTATTTTGGAGTGGGGACACCGGGAATAAGCCACTCCGAAGTCTCAGACCGTTCTGAAACAAGGAAACCTGGTTATATCTTCCAGAGAGGTGATTTGATATCATGGGATTGGGGCATCAGGTATCTGAATTTTGGTACGGATTACAAGAGAAAAGCGTACATCCTGAGAGAAGGGGAGACTTCTCTTCCTCCCAGTATTCAAAAAGCATGGGACAGAGGACTGAAAGCCCGCGAGATCATCCGGAAGACCTTCAAGCCCGGTCATACGGCAGGAGAAACCTTAAAGATCGTTGCTGACGCTCTCGAAGAGGCTGGATTTGTTTATACTCCTTTTGTGGACACCCCAAAGGATCGGGAAATAGTGCAATCGCTGGGAGATGCGGATGAATCCGGATTCTCGATCGATTGCCATTGTGTCGGCAATACAGGAAACAGTGAGATAGCTGTTGGCCCTTCTATGGCTCCATTCCGTCCATACCGCGCTCATCTTATGGTTCAACCCAACAATCTGATCGCATTTGAGTTCATCGTTCACACGTGGATCCCGGAGTGGGGGACGAGATTGGCCATCAATTTTGAAGACAATGCTCTTGTAACCCCCAACGGAGTCGAAGCTCTTTATCCCCGTAACGAACAGATGATATTGATTCGCTAGGAAAAAAAAGAACATAATTGAAATCCTATACACAGGAGGAAAAATGAAAACTATCAAAATTTCAATTGGTTTAGTCAGTTTTGTGTCATTATTGACCTTAAGCCTGCTGCTGACAGCGAGTCCGAAAGGGCAAAAAACTCCGGTAAAAACAGTCCTGACCAATTGCACTGTGATCGACTGCACCGGGAATGAACCCCTTGAGAATATGTCCGTCGTGATTATAGGGAACACCATCACGGATATCCTTCCGGGGACCTACAAAAAGTCAACTAATGAAGATAATATTCGGGTATTGGATCTTGAGAACGGATATGTTCTTCCAGGCTTGTGGAATGTGCACATGCACATGGCCGCACTGTTGCCCGATCCCAACCATCTCCAGGATAATGAATCCCTTCCTTCGGCTGTCATCCGGGCCGGCCTGAATGCGATGGACGGTCTTCGGTTCGGGTTCACGAGCATTCGCACAGTGGGTGAGAGAGGTTATCTGGACATAGCCTGGAGAGATGCTTTTGACAGCGGGT
>DAOVBT010000279.1 GCA_030670375.1 Candidatus Aminicenantota bacterium
ATTCTGCAGATCCATCCCATCCGGAATGCCCTATTCCCTTCAAAAGAACTCCACTCTTATTTTGATGCTGCCTTTATATTCTTTTTCATCTTTTTACTGATCCGATTGGTGGATGGAATCCTTCTCGGTTGGCATACGCATCGGCACCGGGAATTTCCGCTTCCCAAGGTTCTTCACAGTCTGATCTTGGCGGTTTTTTATCTGAGCATTTTATTTCTTGTATTGAACGGTATACTCGGGATCAATATCACGCCCTTCCTTGCCACATCAGCCATCTTGACAATGATATTGGGTTTGGCTTTCCAGGGAGTCCTCAGCAACATCCTGGCAGGAATGTCCCTCCATTTCACAAAATCCTTCAGCAAGAATGATTGGATTCAGGTCGGCGATCATGAAGGAATGGTGCTCGATACCAACTGGAGGGAGACCCGCATTTTAGATCGGTATTCCAATATAATCGTGTTGCCCAACAATGTTGTCGCTTCAGGAAAAATCACCAATTTTTCTCAGCCGGATAAAAAAACGGCTTTGACCATACCAGTGAAAGCCAGTTACGGTGCCCCTCCCTCCGATGTGTTGGATGCACTTCTTGCGGCAGCCAAAGATGTGCCGGAGGTCTTGGAATCTCCTGCACCTGAAGCTTATGTTTTCAGCTATGACGATTTTGGCATTTCTTATGTGTTGAAATTTTGGATCATACACTTTGCCCGCAAGCATCCGATTTTGACCGATGTGGGGAGGTTGATCTGGTACAAGTTCAAACGGCGAAACATCGAAATCCCGATTCCTGTGAGCGATAAACTCGGTGAGGTGATTCAATCTTTCGGACCTGGGAAAATAAAACCCGGCGTTCGTACAGAAGCGGAAAGGAATTTCCAGGACCTGATGAAATCGTCCTTCCTCCGCTATCAAGAAGGAGAGAAAAAGGGAGAACTCTTGTTACCGGAAGAGAAGATCAGAGCGTTTGCCTCATTCATCGTACGACACAGGTACGCTCCCGGGGAGCACATATTCAAACAGGGAGAAGGAGGGGAATCTTGTTTCATCCTGGCCAGTGGAAAAATAAAGGGAGAAATAGCATACGAGGAGAAAGGAAAAAAGTACAAGTCAGAATTCACCGTGGAACCTGGGGGCATATTCGGGGAGATGTCCCTATTTACAGGGATGCCCCGCACCGCTACGGGAGTTGTCGAGGTTGAGTCAGAGCTCCTGGAAATCAACACGGCAGGTTTTTCGCGCCTCCTCGGGAGTAATCCAGAATTGGCCGACGTGATGGCCGATTTGGTAAGCAAACGCAACAAGAAAAATCAGGAGTTTCTGGAAAAAATCAAAGAGCTTTCCGCCCAGGATATCGAAATCAGCACGAACAAACATTCGATTCTCAATAGACTCAAAAAATTCATAAAACTCTTCTGATTGGATTATTACCCTTGATAATTCATAAATTGCCCAGGGTAGTAATCCAATTATATTAAAAGATCGTTTGACTTGGTAAGCATCTTTGTTTCCGTGATAAATTGGGCTTTTGGCAAAAATCTTCACGGGAGCAAAACCATTCGTAAAAGCCTGTATAAAGCCTTTTGATATCACGGAAATAAGGTGCTTCCTTTTTATTTGGATTAGTTTGACAGAATTTATTGCCTGTGCTATATGCTGTCATACTTGGAAAAAAGCTTTTTGTAAAATTAGAATGTACTTTGCAGGAGGATAATGCTTAGTCTCGACGAAAATTCTCGTGTGGCCGTAATCGGAGCAGGGCCGGCTGGAACTTTTTTCAGCTATTTTCTTTTTGCCATGGCCGAAAGGATGGGATTGGAAGTCCAGTTGGACATTTTCGAGTCCCGGGATTTTACGAACCCAGGCCCGACTGGCTGCAACATGTGTGGAGGCATAATCTCGGAATCCTTAGTCCAAACTCTCGCCACTGAAGGTATTAACTTGCCATCCACCGTCATCCAAAGGGGGATCGATTCCTATGTCCTCCACATGGATGTAGGAAGTGTCAAGATCGAAACTCCCCTTCAAGAAAAAAGGATAGGCGCCGTGCACCGGGGAGCAGGCCCGCGGGGCAATCAAGAGACGCAGTGGGACAGTTTCGATGGTTTTTTGCTGGAACTGGCTAGGGATAAGGGGGCAAATCTTGTATCCGGCCGTGTGGAAGAAATTCGCTGGGAAGATGGCCGCCCGGCCGTAAAGGTCCGCGGAAGCGAACCCAGTGTATATGATCTTCTTGTGGTGGCGGTGGGAGTGAACACCCCGACACTCAAACTTTTCCAAGATTTGGATATCAAATATGTTCCTCCGGAAACAACCAAAACGTTCATTTGTGAGTATGCCCTTGGAAGGGAAACGATAGAAGACTATTTGGGAAGTTCCATGCACACCTATCTCCTCAAGATTCCCCGCTTGGAGTTTGCAGCTATGATCCCCAAAGGGGAATATGCCACAGTCTGCATGCTCGGAAAAAAGATCGATAAACAGCTTGTGCAGTCTTTTTTGAACTCCCCAGAGGTGAAACGGTGCCTGCCATCCGATTGGGATTACCGACAGGAAGTCTGCCGATGCATGCCCAAAATCAACATCAAAGGCTCGACTCAACCCTTTGGTGACCGTTTGATTTTTGTAGGAGACTGCGGCATCTCCCGTTTGTACAAGGACGGGATCGGTGCTGCCTATAAAACGGCAAAAGCAGCCGCCACGACCGCCATATTCACGGGAATCTCGGAGGAAGCTCTTAAGCAGCGTTTCTGGCCTGCATGTAAAAAGCTCGAACGGGATAACAGGATCGGGAAATGGATTTTTTCATCTGTGGGCCTGATTCAGAGTTTCCCGTTTGCAAGACGTGCTATTCTTCGGATGGTTTCCAAAGAGCAGCAAAACAAGGGGGCGCCCCAACGCATGAGCACATCCCTGTGGGATTTGTTTACAGGCAGCGCTCCATACCGTGAAATCCTTTTGCGCATGGCCCATCCATTTTTTTTGAGCCGCCTAATCTGGAATATCATGATTGAGCTGTGGCCTTTTCGATCGAGGAAACGGACAAGGAGGAGCCATGAAGACGAGTGAGTTGGGGAAAGTATTCAGCGATGGAGAGGTTATTATCCGACAGGGAGATGGCGGAGAATTTATGTACGAGATCTTGGATGGACAGGTAGAGGTCTTCCAGGAGAGGAAGGGAGAGGAAGTCCGGCTGGCCATTTTGGAAAAGGGGGATTTTTTCGGTGAGATGGCGATATTCGAGAGAGAGAAACGTTCGGCTACGGTTCGAGCCCATGGACAGGTGCGCGTTCTGACGGTGGACAAAAAAATCCTTCTTCGGAGGATAAGCGAAGATCCCTCCCTGGCTTTGCGTATTCTTGAAAGAATGTCTCACCGCATCCGGGAGATGGATGGAGAGCTCGTCCGTATGAGGACAGAAAAATAATACGGCATATGAAAAAAGATAAACTGCGTCTCCAAATCACCGAATCTGATGGGCGAAGCCATGACTATTTGCTCTCAGATGTAGAAGTGACGATCGGTCGCGGCGATGAGAATGTTCTAACCTTTTTTGATCCCAAGGTTTCCAGAAACCATGCCAAGATAACCAAAAAGGGAAAAAACTATGTGCTCACCGACCTGGGAAGCTTCAACGGGACGAGGGTCAATGCGGAGTTCATTACCAGCGCGGTTCTGAATAATGGAGATGAGATTAGAATAGGTGGGGCCGTGCTGATCTTTCTGTCCGAAAAGGAACAAGTCCCTTTGACCGACGATAAGCTCGATTTCGCGAAGGATGATGAATATCAACAGTGGCAGCACCAGACGATCGCGATCAAACCTCAAGAGTGCACCAAGATCGAGTCCCAGACACTGCTGATCACGCCCGCAGCAAAGCAAAAAAAAGACAGAAGTATTCCGATATTATCCCGCAAAGAAAAACCGCCAGAGAAAGACCAGGCAGAAATTTCCCGATTGGAAAGGATGAACAAGGTTTTGTTCGTGCTGTATGAGATAAGCCGGCACATGAACCTC
>DAOVBT010000424.1 GCA_030670375.1 Candidatus Aminicenantota bacterium
CCTCTGGGATCCCACAATCTTGACCCTTTTTACGCGGACATGGAAAAAAGGCTTCTGGAACGGGTCAATAACCTTGGCATAGGGCCTCAAGGCATGGGAGGCAGATGCACCGCCCTGGCCGTGCATGTGGAATCCTTTCCCTGTCATATTGCCTCGATGCCGGCGGCAGTGAATATCCAGTGCCACTCTCACCGGGTGCTCTCGTTTGAGATGTAGTTGATTGGAACGAGGAATCTAAGATATCAGGACGGAGGAAGGAATGGCCCAGAAAGGATATGTCGAGATAGCGATCGAGGTTTGCAAGGGCTGCAACCTGTGTGTGATCCACTGTCCCACCGAGTGTTTAGCCCTCAATACATCCGACACAAACAGTTACGGTCTCCACTATTCCACCCTAGCCAAACCCGAAGATTGCATCGGCTGCGCCAACTGCGCTGTGATGTGTCCGGATGCGGCCATCACGGTCTACAGAGAGAAAAAGGAAAAGCGGCCCAACCCAAGGAAGGGAGGCAATAGTGGCTGAACTCAAACTGATGAAAGGCAACGAGGCCCTTGCAGAGGCTGCCATACGGGCAGGTATGCAGGCCTATTTTGGTTATCCGATCACTCCTCAATCAGAGGTGATCGAATATTTGGCTGTGCAGGAGCCTAATCACAATTATGTCCTGATCCAAGCCGAAAGCGAGCTGGCTGCTGTGAACATGTTGTATGGGGCAGGGGGGGCAGGCGCCCGCGTTATGACGACCACTTCCTCGCCGGGTTTCACCTTGATGCAGGAAGGGATCTCTTACATGGCCTGTGCCGAGATTCCCTGCGTGCTGGTCAATGTGGTTCGAGGCGGACCAGGCCTCGGGACTATTCAGCCCAGTCAAGGAGACTACTTCCAGGCCGTCAAAGGAGGGGGACACGGCGACTACCACTTGATCGTTTTGGGCCCGAACTCGGTCCAAGAGATGGTGGACCACATCTTCTTGGCCTTTGAACTGGCGGATAAATACTTGACGCCTGTGATGCTCCTGGCCGATGGTGCGACCGGACAAATGATGGAAAAAGTCATGATGCCACAGCCCAAAGAATACAAACCCGACAAACCTTGGGCCACCACCGGAAAAACAAAGGACAGGGAAAGAAACATCCTCACATCGCTGTTTATCCAATCCGAGGATATGGAACAGAGGAATTTGAAACTCCAGGCTAAATACAAAAAAATCTTAGCGAATGAGATACGATACGAAGAATATATGACAGAAGACGCGGAATTCATCATCGTGGCCTATGGTCTGAGCTCCCGGATCGTCAAAAATGTGGTGCTCCAGGGAAGAAAAGACGGGCTGAAACTGGGTCTTTTCCGGCCGATCACGCTCTGGCCCTATCCATGGGACAAAATCGGCAAACTTGCCGCAGAGGACCGGGTAAAATTTTTCATGTCTGTGGAGATGAATGCCGGACAGATGGTGGAGGACGTCAAACTGGCCGTGTGCGGGAAAAAGCCCGTGTTTTTTTTCGGCCGGCTGGGCGGTATCGTCCCCACGCCCGAGGAAACGTACGAAGCCATAAAAGAGAAAATTAAGGAGTGATCCGATGAAAGAAGGATACGAACTCATTTATAAAAGACCTGGGACCCTCACCGACAGGCGGATGTCCTACTGTCCCGGCTGTTTCCATTCGACCATCCACAAATTCATGATGGAGATCGTGGAAGAGATGGACATCCAGGACAAAACGGTCGGTGTTTGTCCGGTGGGTTGTTCTGTTTTTGCCTATCACTACCTGGACATCGATATGCAGGAGGCCGCCCACGGAAGGGCGGCTGCCGTTGCCACAGGGATCAAGCGCGTTCTCCCGGACAGAATCGTGTTTTCCTACCAGGGAGACGGCGACCTGGCAGCCATCGGCACAGCCGAAACTCTTCACGCCTGCAACAGGGGCGAGAACTTCACGTTTATCTTTATCAACAACGGGATTTATGGGATGACCGGCGGGCAGATGGCACCCACTACCCTGGACGGCCAAATCACCTCCACATGTCCCTACGGGAGGGATGTGGACACGGCCGGCATGCCGCTGAAGATGGCAGAAATCATCTCGACATTCGAAAAGGTTGCCTACGTGGAACGCGTCAGCTGCAACACACCCGCCAACGCCCGTAAAGCGAAGCGGGCCATCAAGAAGGCTTTCGAATACCAGATGGAAGGTTTGGGCACGACATTCATCGAGGTCGCGTCGAACTGCCCGTCGAACTGGAAACTCACACCGGAGGAATCCCTGAAATGGCTGGAGGAAAAGGTGTTTCCGTACTATCCCCTCGACGTTTTCAGGGATGTCAAAAAGCTAAAGAAGGAAGAGTAGAATGCTGCAGGAAATGATCTTTGCAGGATTTGGTGGCCAGGGCGTGCTGTCGATGGGAACGCTGCTGGCATATGCCGCGATGAAAGAGGGAAAAGAGGTAAGCTGGATGCCCTCGTATGGACCGGAGATGAGAGGAGGAACAGCCAACTGTATCGTCAATATCAGCGACCAGCCTATCTCTTCGCCGATCGTCAGCGCCTATGATGTGGCGGTTGTTTTCAATCAGCCATCGCTGAAAAAATTCGAATCAAAGGTTAAAAAGAACGGCATCCTCATCTGGGAAAGCACCACCATCAAGGAACCGCC
>DAOVBT010000128.1 GCA_030670375.1 Candidatus Aminicenantota bacterium
TGAGAAAATTGATTGTTTTTCTGGTATTGGTGCCGATATTGGTCGCAGCCCAAGCGGAACAGAAAAAAGATATATGGGAACCTCTGAGATTCTTGGAGGGAACTTGGGAAGGAGAAGATCCTGGCGTGTCAAAAGTCACACAGGTGTACCAGTTTGTCCTTAACGGAAATTTCCTCCACATGAAAACAAGATCCGTATTCGAGCCGACAGAGAAAAATCCCAAGGGTGAGGTCCACGAAGATTTCGGGATATTCAGTTACGACCAGGGCAGGAAAACATTCGTGTTGCGGGGATTTTATGTGGAAGGATTCGTGAACACGTATGTGATGGATGACATTTCAGAAGATGGAAAGAACTTCATGTTCCTTACAGAACATGTCGAGAACGCACCGGAAGGAACGGAGGCTAAATTGGAGTTCAAGGTTTTAAGTGACGATGAGATCGAACAAAGCTTTCATGTGGCATTTCCCGGGCGGGAATTCAGCTGCTATTTTACCAACAACCTCAAAAAACAGAAATAACCTTTAATTTGTTTCTTTATCCCATAGGTTTATTTCAACTTTTAAAGGAAAATTGCAGTATTATAAACTGAGGATGTTTTCATCTACATGGACGTCATTTTTTGGAGGGGAAAATTGAGAAGAAGCGCATTTATTTGTTTTATTTTATTTAGCTTTTTGGGAAGCGTGGCATGTGCACCGTCCGGCATAGAAAGTGGCGAAGGATATTGGGTGCCGGCTGATCCGCCCAAGTGCCATTATAAAATCGATGCAAAAGTCGACCTTGATGTTGGCTTTATCGAAGGAAAAGAGACGGTTACCCTGCGGAATGACTCGAATCGTTCGATCTCTGTTTTGGGCATCGATTGGCTTTTAAGCGCCGCCTATTCGATCACTGTCGCAGCTTTGGACGAAGAGCTTCCTGTTTTAAACATGAAAAAGGAGAATACGGCTGAATCGCCCTTATTCTATCGTTTGCCAGAACCAATCATGCCGGGTGGAAAAATCCAGTTCGATATCACGTTCAAAAGAACCTTCGAAGTTGACGAGGATAATACCTCTTTTGGAAACACCTATTGGTATCCACGGATCTGGTGGGATGGCCTGCCGGTGCATGATTCCTTTTCGGTCAAATTGGATATCCCAGAGGGGTATGCAATGGCCATAAGCGGCCGTCTGGATGATAACACAGGACGATATGAAATCGATGGAGCGAGAACATTCGGTATCCACCTGGCAAAGGATCAAACGTCAGAAACCCGTGAGGTTGACGGAATTCAAGTGACAACTCTTTTCACGGAAAAAGGAGCCAAGGCTGCATCTGTCTGTCTAGATACGGCGGTCGATGCCATCAAGTATTACAAGGATTGGCTGGGTTTTTATCCTTTTGAATTCCTGTACATCATCCCGGGTGGATCGGGACGATGGGGAGGTTATCCGTTTGCGACAGGGATTGTCGTTATCCATGGAGAAGAAACTTTTAAAGAAGGCGAGTCGCTCATGCATTGGCAGAGGATCACAGCGCACGAGATCGGCCATGAATACTGGGGGGAGTGGGTTCTGGATCCGGAACGGCCAGCCTGGATCTGGATCGGGATGGGAATCTTTGCCGACACCGAGTACATCCTGGCTCGAAATGTCGATCCCGAGAGGCGGCAGAACTGGATGAGCAATTATCGCAATGGTATGGCTATGTACAATGACACCACGGTGGATGTCACTCCGGCGCAACTATCCAAAATCCGGTACGATCACAACAACACCGTGATCCACAGCAAAGGATTCAGCATCGTCAGTGCCCTGGATTCGGTTTTAGGACGGGAGGCTTTTGAACGCATCTACAAAAAGTGCTTGCAGATATATGGAGGTAAACGTCTGGGATGGAGGGAGTTGCAACGTTTCTTCGAGAAGGAAAGCGGGCAGAACTTGAACTGGTTTTTTGAACAATGGGTGCGTTCCAACAAATACCTTTGCTACAAAATCGTAGCACAGGAGAGCAATCAAGAAGGGGAGGATTATCTTTCGGTCGTCAAAGTGAGGCGGCTCGGTACGATGAAGATGCCGGTGCCGGTCAAAGCTTTTTTTGAAGACGGAACCGAGCAGTTTCAGACAACAGACCGTCATTTGGAGATCCAAAAGCTGACCTTTACGAGCCAATCTGAGCTGAAGGAAGCGGTCATCGATCCCGAGCACAAACTGGCCATGCTGGAGGAACCCCTGGCAGAAATCTCGGATGAGGCAGCGGAGATGCTTTCTCTGGGCTGGAGTTTGGAAAACAGTCCCGAGATTTACCAGAAGATCAAAGAAGAAAAAATCACGAATAGCAATATGCTCTATCGCATAGGCATGGGATTGTATGAGTATGAAGATTACGCACAAGCCTTTGACTGCTTCCGAAAAATCGCAAATCTCCAGACCGACAAAAAAACAAAATTCGCATCATTCGGATGGCTGGGATTGTTGAAGGACATCATGGGAGAGAGGGAAGAGGCGCTAGGATATTACAGAAAGGCCCTGGATCATGACACTGGCGAACCCATGTCGCACAGTTGGTTGCGAATCAACATGGACAAAGAGTGGGTAGAAAAAAGGCTGAAGACACCATTCTCGTTTGAAACATTAGTGGACATCCCCTCGCAGCCCACAGGCGAAGAGCTTCAGAAAATCGTGGAAAACCTCAACTGGAAGAGGGAAGGGAAAACGCCTTTCCTGATTTATGAAAAGGCTAAAGGTTTGAATATGGAACAAAGGAGTTTCTGGTTTAAGCTGGGAATGTTGCTGTTCGATAGCGGATTTTTTCCTGAGGCGTTTATCGCCATGGAAAAGGTGTCTGAGATGGAAGTTTCCAGGTTGTATATCTTCACCGCCTATACCTGGATGGGACAACTCAAGGATCTCATGGGGGAGCGGGAAGAAGCTTTGAAGTATTACAAGCGCGCGCTCGACCATGATGAAGGCGATACGATGACGCACAGCCAGTTCCGGATGAGGATCAACCGTGCCTGGGTGGAAAAATGGCTCGAGACACCCTTTACCTGGAAGAATCGTTGAAGCGAAGTGTAGAACTCTTTGTCGACGCTCTGATGAAATATGTAGAGACCAAAGCAAAAACCTCTGTTATCGATCCTGGCTTAAAAAACCTGGATTAGTCAAATTCCGTGAGTTACCGCCAGTTACGAATCCGGCTAAACATTCCTTGCCGGTACCAAGGGCACCAATATCCTCGGCCCATTCCAGGCCCTCTACCCAAGCCTCTGCCCCAGCTTTGGCCATATCCTCTGGTCATTCCAACATAGCCTCTACCGTAACCACTGTAGCCTCTACCGTAACCAGCATAACCTCTACCATAACCACCATAGCCTCTGGTCGTACCAATATAACCTCTGCCGTAATTGCTATAACCTCTACCATAACCAGCATAGCCTCTGCCGTAACCACCGTAGCCGGCGCCATAACCTCCGTAACCTCTGCCATAACCTCTGTTAGCTCTGCCAAATCCCATTCCAAGGCCCATTCCGCCCATTCTTCCCAATCCGAGACCTAATTCTCCCCACTGGTCAAAATGGACCTTCTGTTCTTCTGTAAGTAGGGCACGGATCTGGTTTTCATGTGCCATGTACTTTTTCTCCAACTCCATTTCCAGTGCGTCGATCTTTTTGATTGCAGCATCATATTTTGCCTGTTCTGTGTTCCCGTAGGACAAGGACTCTAGTTCCATGTAAAGAGTCTGGAGCTGGGTCTCCATGGGTAGGATGTCTTTCTGAAATTCCATGGTCAGTTCTTCGATCTTTGCGATCTGCTCGGGGGTCAGGTTAGGATTATTGGGATACATCATTCTTGGCTGCCTATACTGTTGTGCCAGACCTGGAAGTACAGAAATCATCATAAATGCAGCTATGATACCTAAAATAACTAAGCTTTTTTTCATCAGGTTACCTCCTGTATGATAAATATTATTTTTGATCCTCTCTCAACCACCTTGGGCCGCGTCTCCCGGTTCCTCTCTTCCTGTACCCTCTCCCTCGGACTTGTGTATGTTCTTCGAATAGAGAGAAGTATTTCTCCTGCTGCCTAGGCGTGAGAAGTTTTTTATCCTTTAATAGATTCCGAACGCTTTTTTTCTGTATTTCAACCTGGAAAGCGCTGATTTCTTCGATCAACGAATCGATCCGATTCAAATCCGGGGATGGATTTCGGGCTTCTTCCAGAAGGAAGTTCCTCTTTTCCCACATCTGCTGGCGGAGGGAGTCGACTTCTTTCTCGAAGGAAAGCCTTAAGTTTTGCATTGTCTGCGACTGCTGTGGGCTCAATGACACTTCTTTCTGTAATGTTTGCCAAGTTTCGGATTGATCCGGCTGTTGGAGGATGGTCTTGGGCTTGAGCCATCTATTGTATGAAAGGGTTGTAAACGCTGTGATATTGATGACAAATAAAAGAACCATGATTATGATAAAAAGTCTTTTTTTCATGGCCTCTCTTCCTGTATTTGGATTTCATATGTTGTGAAAAAATCGCCCACGGATCCTATCGGAAAATCCTGGAACTCTGTGATGTATTGTTCCACAGGGTTTACTTCAGAAAGGTTTGAATATCCTGGCATATTTCCCAGGTGATAGCCGAAAAATATACCCAGAAGCAAAATCAAGCTCACTGCGGCAGGACGCAAAGAACTCCTTAAACCTGTAAGAACCTTGTCCCACAAAGGTTGCGGCTTTTCGTAGGCCTGAATTTTAGCGAATAGTTCAGGCCAGAACTTATCCGAGGGTGTCCGCTTCTCTGCCGCGGAGAATTCCTTCCATAGGTGGGCGAAGCTTTTGACCAATCGATTGCATTGAGGGCAGCTTTCCAGATGATCCTGGATTGTTCCTTGCAGGGATTCCGGAAGCTTTTTTTCGACAAAGTCGATTACATTTTCCTCGACTTTTCTGCAATCGGCGTTCATGTTTGTATGCCCTTCACTCTATAGGACACTCCTTCAGAGGCAAAACTTACGGTCTTCAGGGATTTTTTTTTAATAGAGATATGAGTTTTTTTTGAATGCTGGCCTTTGCTCTGTGAATGCGAACTTCGACAGAATTGGTGGAAATGCCCAAAATTTCCGCGATCGCACTAGGGGAGAGGTTTTCGTATTTGTTGAGGATGAATGCTGCTCTTTGCTTTTCCGGCAGAGAATCCACAACACTTTTCAGGAGGCTCTTCATTTCTTTTCTTTCTAAAAGCTTATCCGGTTCTTCCCCACCGGTTTCTTCTTTCTCCAAAGTGCTCAGACTTTTTATCCATCGGAATCTTTTGTTATGGCGGATGATATTCAACGACCGGTTGACTGCGATGCGGTAGATCCAGGTGGAAACTTTGCTTTTATGGCGGAAAGATCCCGCAGATTTGTAAACCTGGAGGAAAACGTCTTGGGCGGCTTCTTCTGCTTGATGATGGTCGCCTAGTATGTTGTAACAGGTGTTATAAACTAAAATTTTGTGACGTTCAACCAGTTGTTTAAAAGCCAGAAGATCTTTGTCGGAGATCTTCCTGATTAGTTCATCATCTTCCAGCTTATGCGTGCCCACGTGTTTCTTTGCTTATAACACGATGGGCTACCCCGGTCAAACTGGGATGCTAACCTATTTTTCCTCTATTTTGATAGCTTTGAACGGTTTGAAAAGGGAAAAATCAGCTTCTTTCAGCATCTTTTTAAAGTTTTCGACATCTGTCTCGTAAACGGCGTTTACTTTCTGGAGAAATTCATCGACTTTGGGTTTGGCCTTTTCATACCGGACCCTGGCAGCTTGGCTGATGGGCTCATGGCCTCCTCTCATGCCTCTTGTCGCCATCATAATCTGAGATCGTAACCCTGCTGACCTGTCCGCGATTCCCTGTTTGGGAGGGGTTGGATTCAGGATTTCTGCTAGCTCTTCCAGTTTTTTATCCAGTTCTCGGGCAGCCTGTAGAAGTTCCCTGTTTTTCGGGTCCCGATTTTGTCTAGCATGGTCCTGGAGGGTTTTGAGCGTCGCTCTTGTCCCATCGATCTGCTGACTGGCTGAATTAATGACATCGGACAATTTCTGGGCCTTCTTTCCTGCTTCGTAGTTGGCCTTGAGAACTTCCATATCCACATCGATGCGAGGATCGTATTTTACGGTGAAAGTTTGGTTGACCTCTTCATCGTCATAGTTGATCTTGACCGTGTATTCTCCAGGGAGAGCCGTCGTCCCGCCTCCACCGAATCCAAAAAATGA
>DAOVBT010000304.1 GCA_030670375.1 Candidatus Aminicenantota bacterium
TTCCGGTGATTGACCCAAAAAACATCCATTTGTAATCATATAAGGCCTGTGGAGGCGTATTTGGTCAAATGGAAAATATAGAGGCGCTTTTATTAAAGCTGAACATCTTTGCCATTGCTCCTCTTATTGTCGGGTTCTTGATGCTTGTTTTAGGTTTGGTGACAATCACCAGGGATCGGGCTTCTAAAGTCAGCTCATCTTTTTTCTTGGTCACCCTCAGTATTTTTGTGTGGCTGGGATCTTTGCCCTGGCTTTATTCGGCTCCCAATGAACATGTGGCCCTCTTCTGGGCCAAGATCGAGCATTTTGGTGTAGCCTTTATTCCCAGCTTCTTTTTCATTTTTACGCTTGACATCATCCAACGCAACAAAAAATACAAATATTTCGGTTGGGCTACTCTAGTCATATCTGGGGGATTTTGTGCAGGTTTTGTTTTCAGCCCCCAATTCATAAAAGGCGTCACCTCCATGCCCTGGGGGTATTATGCGCAATACGGAACCTATGGCTTCTTTTTGATAGTGTATCTCGCGCTTTTTATGTTGATAAGCTTGGATTTGATCTGGCTTGAATACATGAAAAGCGCATCCGATCGGGAGCGCAGCCGGCTCATTGGAATATTTCTCGGGGTCGCTGTCGGTTTGCTGGGGGTAGTCGATTTTGCTGGGGTGTTTGGGATTCAGGTTTATCCCCTCGGGTACATTCCCATTTTTGTTTGCACTTTGATCCTCGGTCAGACCATCATGCGTTTCAGGTTGATCGATTTGACCCCATCATTTGCTGCCAATCATATCCTCAAAACCATGGAAGGCCTGGTAGCGGTTGTCAATCTTTCAGGAAGGATATCTTTTGTGAATCGCTCGCTATGCGAACTCATGGGATACAAAGAAGAGGAGCTGAATGAGCAGCCCATAACCCTGTTGTTCGAGATCAATGACAAGAATTTCTTTCCGAACATCAATAAAAACTGGATCCTGCATGATGAAGAAATGGAATGGAAGGGAAGGGATGGCACAAAAGTCGAGTTGAGCGTTTCAGCCTCGCTTATTAAAGATAAGAAGGGGAATCCGGCTGGGATTGTTTATGCAGCCACGGATATCACCGAGCGGAAAAAACATGAAAGAGGACTAATCAAAGCCAAAGAAGCTGCTGAGCAGGCGAATCAAGCCAAAAGCGAGTTTTTGGCGAACATGTCCCACGAGATCAGGACTCCTTTGAATGCCGTGATTGGATTTTCAGATATTCTCTCAGATACCTCCCTGAATAACATCCAGAAAGACTATGTGGACACGGTTCGGGAAAGTGGGAAATTACTCCTGGCCCTCATCAGTGACATCCTTGATTTTTCCAAGATCGAATCGGGGGAGGTCCATTTGGAAGAGATCGACTTCAACCTGAAACATTTGGTCGAGGATGTATTGAGGATAGCCAGGCCAAAGGTGACTAACGCAAAGGTTGAGCTGTACTATGATTATGATGAAAGAGTGCCCACGAACTTTGTCGGGGACCCCACACGCGTGAGGCAGATCATCTTGAATCTTTTGAATAATGCGATAAAATTCACCGAAAAAGGAGATATCGGTGTTTGTGTGTTGCCGTCCGCAGGAAAAAAAGCCGGTAAACACTCAATAAATGAGCACTATACTGTTCAGATTTTGGTACAAGACACAGGAATTGGGATTGCACCAGAGAAACAGAAGCTGATATTTGATACGTTCACTCAGGCTGACTCCTCAACGACGCGAAAATATGGGGGAACGGGATTAGGATTGGCCATTACAAAGGCTTTGGTCGAGAAGATGGATGGTTCGATTTGGGTGGAATCGGAAGAGGGGGAAGGGAGCGAGTTCACTTTTACTCTGGAACTCAAGGAATCCGATCCTTCGGCGATCGCGGAAATTTCCCCCCTAAATACCGAGGAGCTCATGGGCACAAGTGTGTTTATTGTCGATGACAATGAGCATGCCAGGCGCCTTTTGAGGGCGTTCTGCAAAAAGGCAGGTTTAAACATCGTTGCGGTGGCTCACACAGCCATCCAAGGTCTGAAAGACCTGGAAAAAATGCAGGAGATTCCTGATCTTATTCTCTCTGACATCATGATGCCAGGGATGGATGGGTATGAGTTTGCACGCAAAGTGAGAAGCAACAACTTCAAAGGCATGAAACTCATCGCTGTGTCGTCGGATGCCAGGCCCGGATCGGCTAAAGAAGCCAAAGACGCCGGGTTTGATGCTTTCATAACCAAACCTGTCACAGAGCGAGGCGTCATCAATGTCATGAAAACGGTTTTGGGGGATAAAAGGGCTGACGGGCAGATAGTCACGACTCATATGGCCGAAGAATTGATTGGGAAGAAAGCGAGAGTTTTGGTAGCAGAGGATAATCCTGTCAACAAAAAACTCATCGAAATCCTATTGCAAAAACTCGGTTTTGAATGCGAAATCGTCTCCAACGGCAAAGAGGCCGTGGAAAAAGCGATGACCGAAGATTTTGATATCTGTTTGATGGACATCCACATGCCGGTCATGAGTGGTATCGAAGCGACCGAAGAGATCAGAAAGAAGGGAAACACAACCCTCCCCATCGTCGCACTGACAGCCGATGTGTTCAAAGAAGGTAAGGAACGATGTTTAGAGGCTGGGATGAACGATTTCCTGTCACGACCGGTCAAACCTGAAAAACTCGAGCAGAAGATCGCTGAATGGACTGATTAGCCTGGATTATTCAGGTAACTCTTTCCCAACCTAATTCCTAACTCAAAAATAAAAAGCACTATTTACATTTGGGGTGAATGTTTTATAATCTTGATTGTGAACGAAGGCGTTTGATGCAATGAAGAAAGAACAAGAAATCCTGAATGATATATTGAAAGAAACACAGGAGACCAATAGGTTGCTCAAGGAAATGAAAGATACGATTTCAGCGTTAACGAAAAAAATGCTTCCAGAAAATAGGCAGGAAGAAGTGGTGCTAAGGGGGGGACCTGTGGCTGAAATCACGGTTTATTCGCCGGACAAGCTGAAAGAATGGATGAAAATCTTCGAGAGCAAGGGGCTCCGGGTGGAATTTTCCGAGCCATCGACAGGGGAAAAAAATTATTTCGCTAAGGTTTGGGGGTATTTGGAAAAGCCGAATAAGAAAGAAGATCAAGATAACTGACCTTCCTTACAATTTTTTTTTTAGCAATATGGGACTTCCTGCGACTAAAGAAGTGAATGATGAGCTGGTCCTAAAGGAGTTCTGGATGGAAACTTTAAGGGAGAGAAAAAGAAAACGAATCAAGCATATTTTTTTGAACTCTCCCCTCATTTTTATCCTGGTTGTCATCAATGTCATATTGGTGGGTTGGATCCTTCATATCTTGCATGTCATATTCACCGATGGACTTGACCATATGTCTCTTTATCAGTGGACAGAGCATGTATTCGTACTGGCAAAAAACACGTTCGAAGAATTTTTTGCATCCATTATCATCGGGGTTTGATATAACGACTTCCGCATAAGTCTCCCAATTTCCTCTTACTCTTGAAAATCTTGACTTCTTTGATAATTGTGATATAATTACGTAAGTGATTACATAATCGTTGGAAAGAATGGATTTTATCAAAGAGCTCGGATATCTCGCCATCGCCAGCCGGATGAAAAGGTTGACGGATAGGTTCATGCGCGGGGGCAGCCAGGCTTACAAAGCTTTGGGGATCGATTTTGAGCCCCGTTGGTTCACCGTTTTTTATCTGATCTATACTCAAGAT
>DAOVBT010000003.1 GCA_030670375.1 Candidatus Aminicenantota bacterium
CGTGGCAATCTTGGCCCCGCCGATTTTTTGAGCCGTCTTTGCTAAAAATTCATACCGCAGCATTCGACCCGCCTCTTCCAAGTTCAATCGATTTATTTTGGCAAACGAACGAACATCTTCGGAAGCGACAAACAGAGGAAGTGCATGTTCCTGTGCGACTTTTCTGACAAACTGTTCATCCTCACCGGCTCCCGGGCGAAGCCGGTGATTGAAATGCCCCAGGAATAGATCGAGGCACCATTCTTTTTGCAGTTCTAAAAATACGGCCACCAATCCTGTGGAATCCAGACCGCCCGAAAACGCAATGAGGACGTTATCCTTCTTTTCCAGGAGATTGTGTTTCCTGATCGTTTCTTTAACGGCTTCTAAAACCATGATCTTTCATTCGGAGCAGATTTTTCCCCACAACATACACAATCGCATTCTGCCCTAGAGCGAATTATTCGTAAAAAAATGGTGGCGGTGGAGGGACTTGAACCCCCGACACTACGGATATGAGCCGTATGCTCTAACCACCTGAGCTACACCGCCGGTGGCAAAGATTTTAGCCGAAATGGGGGGGAGAAGTCAATTTGCTTTTGCGCTAACGGACTCTTACCCGGCCATCTATTGTTTCGAACTGGATAGCTGCTCCGGTCGGACCATTGGCTGTAACACTGGAGAAAGATAAAGGACTGTTTCCTTTGGCGATTGATTGGAAAACCAAACTCGCAACCCTGCCTGAACCCTTGAAACCTCTGGCAATATCTGTGCTGGAAAATCCTATGGTGCATGTCCCCGAAGAATTATCGATATTTTGCAGAAAGGGAACCTCTTTTCCCAGCCGGGTGGCAATACTTCCTTGGACAACCTGTTTGAGCTCTAAAACTTGTGGATTAAAAGACAGATTTAATGTCATACTGCCTATTTCTTCAGCGGATTGAACGACGATACTCACACGAAATTCCCGCCCTTCTGTGATCTCAAAATTGCCTGGGGACAGAGAAACTCGATTCTGCTCTCTTGTTAGACCCGATTGATCTTCTCTCCTTCGTGCTGCCCTTAATCTGTCCAGAGTTGCTGCATCCACTCCCTCTGCTGTATCGGGCCCTTTGGCCGAGGCAAACGAGGATCCCAGGTTGATCCAGAGTGGTTTTAAATCCTCCTCGGTCAAAGGGATAGAACGGATGATGTATGGCGTTATTGTCATCAATACATCCCACTGCTGGACCGTTTTTTCCGTGCTCGAGAAAAGGCCTCCCAGGACAGGGATGCTCTTGAGGCCGATGATCCCCTTTGCCGACAATCTCTCTTCATCTTTCAACAATCCAGCCAACAGGTTTGTCTCCCCATCCTTCAGTCTGATGACACTCATTATTTCCCTTGTGCTGATAATCGGAATGTCTGCTACTCCTGTGCCGCCGACAGATTTGACATTCATCTCCAGTTCCAAGGTGATCTCTCCCTCGAAGTGTATCCTCGGTGTTATCTTGATGTCGATGCCCACATCTTCATACTCGAAAGAAGTGAGCGGTTGCTGGGGAACTCCGCCTGCGGCAAAAGGTGTAAAAGAGGTCCTCGGGATGGGTATTTTATCTCCGACCAAGTAACTCATCTCTTCGCCCTCGATTCCTCTGAGTCTGGGTTGGGCGATGATTTTGGTATCCTGATCGGATTCCAAAAAATTCAGAAAGGCCGTTGGCATGGTGACCTGAAAGTTGCCTTTTTTCGAAAAGTCTATTTTTGAGAGGTCGAACCAGCCGCCTTCATTAGGAGGATTTTCCCCGCCGCTATACCCCAATCCCATGACATATTGGTCAAGCTCCAAACCGAACTTTTTGAGCTTTTGCCTGGACACTTCCATGATTTCCAAATCTATCACGACTTCCCCTTTGGGTTTATCCCAAAGTTTGATCAATTTGCCAGCCAGTTCCAGCACAGCCGGTGTATCCCTGAGTGTGATGGAATTGAGGTTTTTATCCACCATAAACTGAGGCGCTCTGAACTGAGACCGCAATATCGGCAAAAGGGAAGCTTGAAGATCCTCGGCCTTTATGTTGGAAAGGTAAAAGGTTTTAACAGCAGTCAACTCGTACTGGATCCTCTTTGCTGGCAAATCGGGAAAGATGATGAGAGATCTCTCATCGATGACCCTGTGGAAATTTCTTGTGGCCATGCATAGAGAATTGAGGGCCTGCTCGAAAGTCCTATCCGTCAGATCGACCGAATAAGGAATATCCTTGAACGATTCATCGAACAGGATGTTAATTTTGGCGTGTTTTCCGAGGGCCTGAAAGATGGCTTTCAGTTTGACCCTGTCGTGCATGAAATTCAAGCTGAGCTTTTGGGCATTCACTTGCAGTTTAACCGGGGGCTCTATCTTGATTTCTGCCGGTTCTGGCGCTTCTTGTTCTTCTGCCGTCAACAACTGGGCCTCCACCGCAATCACTCGATTGGTCGGATCGAAGGAAAGGGCTTTTTGGTATTCAGTCAAAGCCTCTTCCTTTTTTCCCTCAGCGGCAAGGTTTCTAGCCTTAAAAACATGGGTATAACTGGCCAGAATTTTTGCCCGAGTGAGAGCCAGCCTGTAAGCAGCATTGCTCGGATCCTGCTGAATGGCTTTTTCATAATACTTGATAGCTTCGTCCCAATCTTTGTTGGCTGCTGCCTCTGTTGCCAATTTGTAACTCTGGTTGAACTGGGAACAACCCGACAACGCCAAGATAAGCATAACTATGAATAAAAATGCCACTTTTCTCATGGCTTTTCTCCTTCTAGGTTAATCCTTTTCGGCTCGGAGCCTTGGCTAATAATTTCCATATCATCAGGAGTAATTTCTCCGATGGTCACGTCCATCTCGAGGACATCTCCCGATTCAACAGCATAGGTCTGGCCTTCGAGAATTATCAAAGCGACGACCCTTTTCCCTGATTTGACATACCCGATGTATTTCACGTTAATGCGGGCCTCTTCCATGGCAGTTTTTTTTTGGTCAGGAGAAATTTTTTGCCCCGATGTCTGCCCAGGTGATTGAAAATCTCCCGATGGAGAAAATTCATTTGCGCCCGAGCTTGCTCTCTGTCTTGTGAAGATATTCCGTTTGGGGCGAGCAAGAGATTTTCTGGGCGGCACGAGCAATTCTTTCATGATGAGGCTATTTTGTTTCTTTTGATCCTGTCTTTTTCTGCTTTTGTCCTGTGGCAGTATTCCAGGATAAAGAACGCTCAACACAAAAAGAAACAGGAATACCCGCATGCAAAACGTAGTTTTTGGCAGACAAAACGCAGTTTTTTTAATTTTCATAGTATCCTGCCAGCTCGATTCGCAATTCAATCTGTCCGCTTTGTGTGTCGATATCCCGAAAATCTATCCGCTCGATCATTAAAAATTTGGGGTGAATCTCGACTTGATGGATGAATCTTTTTAATGCGACATAGGGTCCTGCCATGGTGAAATGAACACGAACCCTTTTTAATTTTTCTTCTTCCCAATCCGCATAATCGAACATCAAATCAGAAATAACTCGAATCCTCGCTTGCTGAAAAATTTTCCTAAGGTCAAGCCTCAATTGGTTTATGTTTTTGTTTTCTTTGTAAAAATATTTCTTCTCTATATCTGCGATATCCCGCCTGGCTTCATCCCATTGCAGCCATTCCATTTTTATGTTTCTGTTTAACTCTTTAATATTCGCAAATTCCTTCTGCTTATTTGGCAGAGATTTGACGGAATAGCTGTAGGCTTTTTTCTGTTTAAGAGCAAAACCCTGATTAAAAATCAAGGCAGCCGCAAGAAGAACGCATAACAAGATCAATATCTTGCGTTCGCTTTTTGCCAAAAGATCAAATAGTTCTTTCATAGATTATAGTTATCTCCGCCGTCAAAATGCCAGCTTCGTTTATCGCCTCGCTAATAATCCTTATCCCGGTAAATTCTTTTTCATACAGGTTTATATTGAGCTTTAATAGCTCGTCGAGATTGGGAGCAGCGATTTTGAGCCTGACCTCCATCTGGTTATTTTCCTTCAAAGTCGGTGCCAGGGATTCGATATAACAGGATGCAGGAAGAGACTCCTCGAGAGCTGAGAGAAACTCCACCCAAGAAAAACTTTTCTTCAAAATAAGCGTATTGAGCAAATCGACTTTCCTCTGATAATTTTGAGAAGCATCCTCGATCTTTGTGGAAAGTCTCAATTCCTCCCGTTTGGCATCGTTTATCATCTTTTCGATTTGTGCTTTGTTGTTCCGGAAGTTTTTGTTCTTGTTGCTGTATTTCCAGAAAGTCAATCCTCCAGCGAACGAAATCAGCAAAACGAGGGTGGTGAGAACTCCAAAGAGAAGAAAAAAGAATCTCCGATTCTTTACCGGATGCGTGGCCAGATTCAAATGGACTCTCTTTTGTTTTCTCATAACAATTGACCGATCAAAGGAGACAGTATCTTTTTATCCTGTTGGGGAAGGTTGAGGCCCACTAAAGACTCTATGTTTTTGATGGGTAAGTCCAACCGTGACTCCAAGTTGGATAACATTTCTTCTTCCGATTCCAAAAACCCGAAACGGATCCAAATGGAAGCTATTTCTTTTTTTTCCTTATCTTGAATAAATTGAACAGTATTTCCTATTTCTTGGACAATATTCTGAATTCTTTCAGACAAATAGTTTTCATCTTGCCTTCCCATAAGAGGCTTTTGCCGATACAGAGAAGGCACGGAATCCGTGACAGCCAAAAGCCCGAAGGAGCCCTTTTCAATATTGATCAGGAAAAAATTTTTTTCCTTGTTCCAATTCACCAAATTGGACAGCCCCAAAAGAGGAAGACCCACATCCTTTATCTTCAAGCGCAACTGGCCGAAAAAGTTTTCATAATCGCTCACTACGGTGGACCGGGCTACGGAGGAGATGATTTTTTTTCTCTCCTTCGTTTGAAGCATACTATAAGAAATCCTGACATCTTCGGATAACAACGGCATTTGTTTCTTCACCCGAAACCTGATGAGCTGTTCTTTCTCCTTGGATGTCGCAGGGAGGGCATCAAAAGAAAACACAAATGTCCTCTGGGATAGTTCGGGAAGAAGCAGGGCCACGCCATGGTCATAGATATTGAATTTCTTCACTCCCTCATTGATTATTTTTTGCAAGAGAGGGGGATCCTTAATATTGGCCTTCTCAAACGAGGGTTGAATAATCCCTCCGGATATGGGCAGGATAAAATGATTCTTTAGTTTCCTATCCTTCGAAGAAAGATGAATCCCGCTGATGTAGGAAGACGTCACCTGGAGCGCAGAATGAGGAAGGGGGTGTTCGGAAAAAAAGTCTTTAAGTTTATTAATTAAATTCATACTTAACTTTCTCGATCATTCCACGAACGTCGCCTTATTTAGCTCTCTAAGGCTTGTCACTCCTTTTAAAACCTTCTCCAACCCGACTTCCCTTAGGAAAACCATCCCCTCCAATTTGGCCCTTTTCCTGACCTCAGAAAGCGGTTTCTTTTCCAAAATCAACTCACGAATCTCATCGGATAGTTCCAGTAGTTCTGCGATGGCTGTTCTTCCCCTGTAGCCTGTAAACCCGCACTCAGGACACCCCTGGCTTTCATAAAAGGTCGTGTCTTTGTAAACTTTGGGATCGAGCCCGGATTCCAGCAATACTTCTCTATCGTATGTCACAGGCTTCCTGCAGGATGTGCAGAGAACCCTGACCAAACGTTGGGCGAGAATACAATTCAGCGCGGAAATAAAACTGTAGGGATCGACCTGCATGTGCAAAAATCGCCCTATCACGTCAAACACATTGTTCGCATGAACGGTCGTAAAAACCAGATGCCCAGTGAGCGCTGATTGGATGGCAATCTGCGCCGTTTCCGGATCTCTGATTTCTCCGACCATGATTTTATCCGGATCATGCCTCAGGATAGACCTCAAGCCCCGTGCAAAGGTCAGCCCTTTTTTCTCGTTAATCGGGACCTGTGTGATGCCTTCGACTTGATATTCAACCGGGTCTTCAATCGTGATGATCTTATCCTCAGGACTTTTTATCTCTGTCAACGCGGCATACAAAGTCGTCGTCTTGCCACTCCCCGTGGGTCCGGTCACAAGAGTCATCCCGTAGGGTTGAACAATATACCTGTTGAATTTGCCGAGCACATCCTCTGAAAAGCCCAACAAATCCAACCTCAACTCTGTCAACGCTTCGGTTATCATTTCTTTGTCGAGAATACGAATAACGGCATCTTCTCCGTATATGCTCGGCATGATGGATATCCGAAAATCTATTGTTTTATCCCTGATTTTCAGACGGAACCGGCCATCTTGAGGAATCCTCCGTTCGGATATATCCAGATCAGACATGACCTTGATCCGCGATATTATAGGGAGCTGGAACTTTTTATCGATGGCTTCCATGGCCTCGCCAAGCACACCATCAATACGGTATTTGATGACAACTCCCTCTTCTCTCGATTCGATGTGCACATCGCTGGCTCTCTTCTGGACGGCCGTGAATATGATAGAATTAACGAGCTTGATGATGGAACCGTCTTGGTCGGCCAGTTTTTCAACAGAAATCACTTCTTCTTCTTCACCCCCCTCTTTTTCCACAACCTGCATGATAAACTCTTCTGTGGCATCCTTTAGGACTTGAAGGGCGGTTTCACTCTTGCGCAGCGCCTCATGAATGGCCCACTTGGAAGCGGCACACACTTCCACCTTTTTGCCGAGGAAGGATTCAACCGAGTCAATAGTGGAAATGTCAGAGGGATCGGCAATAGCGATTTTAACAGTATTTTCATTCTCCTCTATCGGAATAAAATTCGCCCTGTGAAGAAAATCCACAGGAAAGGCCTGAACCAAGTCCCTGTTGACAGCATAGGAGGATAGATCGATATAAGGAACACGATACCGCTCAGCGATCCGTTTGGTTTCCTGTTCTTCAGAACGAAGGGCACTATCTGATTTTTCTTTTTTTGATTTTTCTTTTTTTAATTTTTCCATCATCTCGTCACTTGTATTACGTTAAAAATCGGCAGATACACCGATAGGAGCATGGCAGCTACGATCAATCCCATGAATATGATGACAACGGGCTCGATCAGAGACACAAAAGTATCGATTCTTCCTCGGATTCTTTCATCATAGACATCCGCCACATCCGCCAACATCCCCTCAAGATTTGCCGAACTCTCCCCGATCCGAATCATATCAATGGCCAAAGGCGTGAAAAACTGTGCTTTTACAAGAGATTCTGACAGGCTTTCACCGTTTTTTATGGAATCAGGAATGCCACGCATTAGATATTGCAGGAATTTGTTCGGAACGGCCTTGCTGGCAATTCCGACAGCGGTCAACAACGAAATTCCTCCTTCAAGCAAAAGACTCGATGTGCGGCAGAAGAGAGAAATCGCTGATTCCAGCCAGATGGCGCGGCCGTACGGAATCCTGAGTTTGGCTCTGTGCAACAAAATCCGCGTTTTTTCCTTTCGCTTCATCACGATATACCCGATAAAAAGCAAAAGAACAAAAACAAACAAATACAGAAGATTACCTTTGATGAAAAAAGAAAAGGCCATCAGGGAACGTGTCACACTGGGAAGCTGGGAATCAAAGTCAGCATAAAATTGGGAAAAGCGGGGAATAACAAAATTTATCAAGATAAGAAGCAACGACAGAGAAAAAAATAACAATAGCGTTGGGTATGTCAGGGCCGCACGTATCTTTGACTTTGCTTGAGAGATGACCTTGGCGTAATCGATATACCGTTTGATGGTCCCGTTCAGGTTGGCACTCCGCTCACCTGCCATCAGGGAAGCTAGATAAACCGTCGAGAATTGATCTTCGTATGGAGCAAAGGCTTCAGACAGGGATTTCCCCGCGCGGATATCGCTTTGAACAGCCATCAGCAACTCCTTGAAGCGATGATTCTTGATTCTAATGAGTATGACATCGATACTTTTGACGATCGGATATCCCGCTTTTATCAAAGCCACCAGCTCCTGGTTGAAAAGGATAAAATCCTTATCCTTGATCTTCTTCTCGAACGGAAGAAGGGGAATTTCGATCTTCTTCCAATCTCTCTTGATTGACAACACACAGAATCCCTGCTCCTCAAAACGTTTCCGGCATTCATTGTAAGAGGGCGACAGAAAAGACTCGGAGATCACACTCCCATTCTCTGTTGCCACTCGGCAGATATAATAAGGCATCGTAATTGTATATACCCTTAAAATTTATTAATTGTTAAGGAAAAACAAATATTAGGGAATACTCCCTGAATTGTCAACTTGACCGGTCTGTTACACATGAGCATCTTACTCAGTAAACATTTTTTATCTTGTTGAAATTTATGTAAATAGCCTTTTGAGATGAATCCTGTGGTGATTTTTTCCATCTTTAGGGGTCAGAGACGATATTGACAAAATCTGTGGAAAGCCTTATCTTAAATACGGATGAAAAATAAACTTTTTTCTGCCCTTTTTCTGTTATTTCTGCTTTCCCTTACCTTGTCTCCTGACAGTGTGAGCACATACACTTTTTCTGGAATGTACGCAACTGAAAGCTCGGAAGAATCTCCCCAGAGCACCCAAAAGCCAAAATTTGATTACATGAGCAGCATTCTCTCCAGAACAAAACCACTGGGACTCAAAGATAATGCCCCTCTAAGAAAGTTGTTGAGCCAGCCGAGTATCAAATGGGCGATGAGATCAGGAGGAAGGCACATCCTTAACTGAGGACTGTTTCATATATTTTTTATCATGCTGATTCAATTTTTTGGATTCTCCAGTACCTCGAAAAACAAGACTGCATGAATCTGCGATGAATAAGAAATTTTTCTTGGTCGTTTTGATCGTCGTCGTTTTCTTAGCTTTGGGCGGCCTGAACATCGTTAAAAAAGTGGGCTGGAAAGAGCCCACGGACGGAGTAACGTGGGGGAAAAAACCGGAAGGCTTAACCGCAATAAAAGTCATCGTGGGAAGTCCTGCCGAACTGCATGGGATTCGAAAGGGAGATATTCTCGTCAAGATCAACGACATCCCCGTGCAAACCAATATCGACGTGGCCAAGAACCTGTGGATAGCCTGGAAATCCGATCATAATCTCAGTTATCAGATCCTAAGAGAAGGAGAAGCCCCCCTCACCCCCACATTTTTTCCGAGTGAAAGAGGCATCGATCTCATCTACTTTTACCTCATTCTGATCGGCCTGACCACGCTGGTCATCGGCATCATCATCTTTTTCAATTCAAAAAAGCCGCTCTCCATTCCCTACATCACATTTTATCTGCTGACGTTATCATTTTATGGCATCTATGTGTTTTCGCCCACAGGGCAGTATGATTTGTTAGACAGCCTCTTTTTCTGGCTGGACAAAATCTCTTTTTTGGTTTTCCCACCGCTGTTATTGCACTTTTTTCTGATTTTCCCGGTCAGAAAAAAAATCCTGAAAAAGAAACCATCTGTCAACTATCACCTGTACATGCCCAGCGGCATTCTTCTCCTGACCTATGTATTTTTCCACCTCCCTCTTATCCGGACTTATCACGACGAATTTATGCTCCGAATTCACGATCTCCTCGAGAGGATGAATCTTTTTCTTTTTGCTCTGTTTTCCCTCAGCGTTCTCGTTATCATTTTCCGAGACAGACTTAAAGCGCCAAACCTCATCATAAAAAGACAGCTAAAATGGATCCTGTATGGATTGAGCTTCGGAATTATTCCTTTCACATTTTTCTACATCATTCCTTACCTTATCGGTTTAACGCCTCCCAGAGCTGCAGAGGTTTCCATTATTTTTCAAGCTCTGATTCCGCTAACATTTGCGTATTCCCTGTCCCGATACAAGCTGATGAATCTAGAGGTTATCCTCAAAAGAACCGTGACTCTCATTTTTTCTTATGTGCTGATCGCCATCATGTATTTTATCCTCACTTCCCGAACACAAGCTTTTTCCGAGAACAAGTTTAACGCGATTACCCTCGGAATCCTGGCCCTCATTTTGGGAGCGACTTTTTTTACGCCTCTGACAAAACTCATCCAGTCCATTTTAGACAGAGCTATCTACAAAAGGAGCTACAAATACAGAAAAACGTTGCTCTCGATAAGCCAAGAAATCAGCCGAGAGCGGAACCTACAAAAGCTTTCTCAATCCATCCTCGATCTGATCAGCAACGCTCTTTTGATCGAAGACATTGCCCTTCTCCTTCCAGAGGAAAAAAACCCGAATGCTTTCACTGTCCTTGAATCCAAAGGTCATTTGCCGCCGCCAAAAGCAAGCGTGACTTTCGAAAGTCGTCTTTTCCATGAGTTCAAGAACAGGGAATATCTCTCCTCTTTTTCCTTCGCAGAAAAAAAGGACCTTCAGAGACGATTCGATAAGCTCTCTGCACAAGGCTTTCATCATCTCCTTCCGTTAAAGGTCGAAAATAAACTTATCGGCTGTCTGGGAATGGGGAAAAAAAAGGACAATACTTTTCTGAGCAGCGAAGATTGGGAATTGCTGAGAACCATTTCTCCATCCGTGGCCCTCGCCCTGGAGAATGCCTATCTGTATGACCAGGTCAACCTGAGAGCTCATGAATTGGAGAGGCTGAAAGACTACAGTGAAAACATCATCGAGAGCCTCACAGTGGGAATGGCTGTTCTCGATCAAAACGGAAGAGTGATAGGGTGGAACCGAGTTCTCGAGAAGACGTTCGGAAAAAAGGAAGAGAATGTCAAGGGGAAGAAATTGATCGAGATTCTCGGAGAAAATAATTTTGCCGCCCTTTTTCCTCCCGATACCCAACAGGGATTCCGCCTGTTGAGCGAAATAACGATGGAAATGCCGGTTGGAGGAAAAAAGATTTTTGACATCACCAAAACACCCCTGTTGGATAATCAGATGGATCCCTATGGAACAGTGATCGTTTTCGAAGACATCACCGAAAAAATCACGATGCAACAGCAGTTGCTCACATCCGAAAAACTTGCCTCTATCGGGCTGCTTTCTGCCGGCGTGGCCCATGAAATAAACACGCCTTTAACCGGTATTTCAAGCTATGTGCAGATTTTGCAGAAGAAACTTTCCTCATCTTCTCACTCCCAAGTTCTGGAGAAAATCGAAGCTCAGACCGACAGGGTGGCAAAAATCGTGAAAAATCTATTGAACTTTGCACGGAATCCGTCTGAATCAGCCTTCCAAAAAGTCGACCTCAGCGAAAATCTGCAGGAAATCATCTCCCTGATCGATTATAAACTAAAAAATATGAACATCCATCTCGAGTTGGATATTCATCCGATAAAACCCATATGGGCGCAAGGAGAGAGAATCCAACAGGTCTTCATCAATATCATCCTCAATGCGATGGATGCCATGCCTGATGGAGGAAAGCTAAAAATCAAGCTCGATCAAACAGACAATCAAGCCGTCGTTGTTATCGAAGATACAGGAACGGGAATCAAAAGCCAGCATCTGCCCCATATTTTTGATCCTTTCTTCACCACAAAAGGCCTCGGAAAAGGGACTGGCCTCGGACTTTCCATCAGCTATGCCATCATAAAGGAACATGAGGGCCGGGTTACCGTTGAGAGCGAAAGCGGGAATGGTTCCCGTTTCGTCATTTTTATCCCGATGGACTTAAACAAAAGAAAATCAAACAAAACACGTCCATCATGAAAGAGAAAACATGACTCCACACGGATTGATACACATCATCGACGACGAACCGATCATTCATGAGGTTTTGGGGGATCTGTTAACCTCAGAGGGCTATGAGGTGGATAGCTCGCTGAACGGAGAGGAAGCACTAGAAAAATATTCCCCAGATACCTATGATCTCATCCTCCTCGATCTTTTGATGCCTGGGATGAACGGAATCGAAGTTTTGAAAAGGATAAAAAAGATCGATCCCCAAGCTGTTATCATCATCATCACAGCCTATGCCTCGGTGGAGTCTGCCATATCAGCCATGAAAACCGGAGCTTTTGATTACATCCAAAAGCCATTCAAGCATGATGAATTGCTTCTGACTATCAAACGGGCCAGGGAACACAAAAATCTCCAGGACGAAAATATCCGGCTAAAAGACGAACTCAAGAGAAAATTCAGCTTCGAGAACATCATCGGCAAGAGCAACGTGATGAACAACGTCTTCGAAACCATCAAGGCTTCCGCACCAACTCGCAGCACAATATTGATACAGGGAGAAAGCGGAACGGGCAAAGAGCTTGTGGCTAGAGCCATACACCAGAACAGCGACCGCGCAAATGCTCCTTTCATCATCGTCAACAGCGGCTCTCTTCCTCCGGACCTGCTGGAGAGCAATCTGTTCGGTCACTTGAGAGGCGCTTTTACCGGCGCTGTCAGCGATAAAAAAGGTCTTTTCGAGGCGGCAGATAAAGGCTCGATTTTTTTTGATGAGATTTCTTCGCTCAACATGGAAACACAGGCCAAATTGCTCCGCGTTATGCAGGATCGTGAGTTTATGAGGCTTGGTGGAACGAAGACGATCAAGGTCAACGTGCGCGTCATTGCGGCTACCAATGCGGACCTGGAGGACCTGATAGAAGAAAAACAGTTCAGGCAGGACCTGTTCTTCCGTCTCAATGTCATAAAGATCGAACTGCCACATCTCCGAGAAAGGAAAGAGGACATCCCGCTTCTCGTGAAGCATTTCCTTGATACCTACAGCACGGAAAATAAAAAAGAAATTCTCGGTATCAGCGAAGAAGTTATGGAAATTTTCGCAAATTACGAATGGCCAGGAAACATCCGGGAATTGGAAAATCTGATAGAGAGAGCGGTCGTCCTAACCAAAACAAAGCTAATCACAAGAAATAACCTGCCTCCGTTTCTGTATGATACCGAAGGAAAACAGGAAAAGACTCGCATGTCTTCAGATAGTACCGGAACCCTCAAAGAGCAAACACAACGATTCCAGAAAAATTGGATTTTGGAAGCCTTAAGAAAATCAAACGGTGTCCAGAAAAAAGCGGCTCAACTATTGGGAGTCAAGCCCACTACGCTCAACGAGATGATCAAAAGAATAGGCATAGATATCAACGATCTTGATGGCTGAGTCGTGGGAAAAACGCCCCTAAATCAGTAAAATTTTCCCGGAACGGCGTTATCAGGATTTATTTGTATTCTTTTGGGTTTGTGGGTGAGATCGAACTGGACGGTGTGTTCCTTCTTATCAACAACAATCATCTTCCGGACATTCTTTCCATCCTGCATCCATTCCACCCACAAAGGAAAGATGAATGGATCGCCCTTTTGGGAAATGTGGAATTTCAGGCGGTATGTGTCCGCCACACGTTCGATATAATGGGAAACTTTAACTTCAGGGAGCGTATAGGTTCGAAACCAGGCATCGAAGAAAGGCCTTAAATCCTTCTGAGAAATTTCCGAAAGGGTGACCATAAAATCATTTGTCCTTGCCGCTTGGTATTTGAATTTATTAAAAAATTCTTTGATCCCCCAGAAAAACACCTCTTCACCAAGCATATCTTTGAGCATATTCAAGACTAATGAACATTTGTTGTAAACGATCGATTGAAAGGCAAAAAAATCAAAATGGCTGATTCGGGAACCGAATATTATCGGCCCCCACTTTGCTTTTTTTTCTGTCCATCCAGACATTTTTTTCAAGATACTTGAAAAGGCCGATTCTCCATGTTTTTCTCTCAAATACAATATGGTAGAAAACTGGGCCAATCCTTCACTGATCCACTGATCATGATATCTGTCCCATGTAACACCCTGGCCCCACCATTGATGGGCAATCTCATGAGCAAGATAATATTCGCTCCATCGGGTCAGATTAACAGGACTGTTTGCTCTTTTAATATGGATGTCTTGGATTCGCGGGAGCTGGTTTAACACGATAAAAGATGCCGGGCTATGGCCACCACTTTCTTGCCAGATTCTATGGATTATACTGAGACTCTCAAAAGGATAAGGACCAAATTTATTCTCATAAAATTTCAAAATATTCTTGGCTTCTTCAAAAAAATCCAATCTCGGCAAAATGACATCTAAAGTCCTAAAATATTTAAGAGGGAAAGGATCTGTATCTTCATTCTTCTTCAGCAATCTCCCCACGATAAAAGACATATACTTAATGGGTTTCTGGGATTCAAATACACAGACTTTCCGCCCGACATTTTCAATTTCTTCCACCCTATCCAACTGCTGCAGTTTGAACTCCTCGACAAGAACTCCATTGGAGACAACCGAAAAATCGGGCGGTATGATAATTTTGACCCTCGCCGTGAAGTAATCCCCCTCTGGCGGCACAGGATACCATTGCGCATTCAGGCTGTACAAATAGGTTTCTGACCTGGGAGGAATATAAATGTACAAGTCATCGACCTGCCCAACAGAGAGGGCATCTTCAACAATGCGAGTTGGGAATATCTTTCCTCGGTAATAAATTTTCACTTTCCCCGATCGATTCCGCGGAATGGGATCGATGAAATAGACATACAGGTTCGCGCGAAGTTTATCCTTGGTAAAAAATAACTCATTATTGTTATCATCCGTGATGCGAAGAATCTCAAGATCGGGATTTAACTTGAGTTTTATCTTATCCAAGTTGCCGGTTTTTGATTCGATCTCGATCTCAGCCTTTCCGGAAATGTAATTGTCATCCGGTTCAAAATCTATATCCATCGAGTATCTCAAGACATCGCACTTCTCCCCAAAGGAGATAAAAAACCTCTTTTCCTCTTCTTCGACTTGAGGCGAATAGATGTTTAAAAACCTCTGTTTCTCCCATTGGAAAAGAGTGATTTCTTCTTCTGTGAACGGAGAGAAAATATAGGTAAATTTGCCGATTTTATCTCCCTCGAACTCGATAACGGTCTCTTCCCCTTGAGGGATAACAGAAAGCAGCTTCCCATTCAATGAGGTTTCGACGGTAAAGGACCGGGGATAGTGTTTGGCAAAAAGGGAATAGGCTCTGTTTTTCTCGGATTGATCGATCGGAAGGCCGTTTCTGTGGCTTTTTTCAATCCGGATGTTGTTTTTAAACAAGGAATTCGAGCAACGCACAAACACATAACTAAGACGATCCTGAAGATATCCTTTTTTATACACCAACTCCAGTTGATGCCTCTCTCTCTGCAGAGAAGGAGAAAAACGCAGCTCTCCTTCTCCGATGACCAAAAGAGCTGTTTCAACATCCGGAAGGTTGTCATAGAAGACAATCGGATTGTGAAAGGTGATTTGGATATCCGCATGCTTGATTTCCACGCGGCTCACCCTCTCCTCTCGGCCCGAGGGGATCCTGATCTTGTACAAATTACGGACATCCCTCGTGATCTCTTTTTTCTTTATCTGCCACTGATCCGATGAATTCTCAAGATCCAATCGCCACACCTCGATTAAAACTGCATTGGGACTTTCAAACAACACATTCAAGTATGTTCTGATGCCATTTTCGGTTGTGATCTGTCGTTGGGTTTTGAAGACTGTCACGCTCTCCAGATTGATCTGTTCAAACTTTTCCCGCAGGGCTATTTCCTCTTGTTCCCTTATTTCGAGAGCGAAAATATTCAGATAGGCCTCGATATCCTTTTGTTCCAACGAACTCTCAATCCTTTCCAAGAGATCTTGGACACCCTGATCACCAAAAGAGGAGGAAATGACAACAGAACACACGCAGATAATGAGAAGGAGTTTGACAAGTTTTCTTTTGATCACTTTTCTATTATAGCAAATCCATCTATCCTGAATTATTCAGGCAATTTCTCTTGCACGGGAGGATTATCCAGCAATTTTTGTGCCACTTCAGAGATAGAGGAATGTTGCCATTTTTCTACGGTAAGGACCTCAGGGGAAGATCAGATGGCACTTTAAAAGAAGGAAGAGAATGTAAATAATCTTTACTATTTTAGTCCCTGCCGACATCCTCCTCCCATGTCACGAAGCTATTATAGAATTCTCTGTCACCTTCTTCGAGACCGCGTGTTATCTCTGTTATATGGACCGAGGAAGCTCCAAAGGCTTCTACGGCATAATTTAGCCCTTTTTCGGGGTCAACGTTATCTCCGCATGTGTAAAAATCCATGGCCCCATAGCCAAATTCAGGCCAGGTGAGTGAGGAAATGTGTGATTCGGAAATCACCACCACCCCACTCACTCCTTGTGGAGGAAACTTGCTGAATGAGACGGACCAAACCTGGGCTCCCGCGATTTCAGCAGCTTTAACCAAGATCTGTTGGACCTTTTCAACGCTCGATATGATCTTGGGGTCACAACCGGAAGCTTCCACGATTAAGTGATGACCGATGGCCTTATGTATTTTTTCCGTCATTATTCCCTCCTAAACAGGAAAGACAGGATTCATTATGGCAAAACCTATGCCGCTGTCAAGCGAAAAACTTCACACGAGTATCCGTCTTTCCTCTTTGACCACATTCAATACAATATGCGTGACTGTCCTGTCCACATACTCTAGAGAAAGCAAACTTTTGATAAAATCATTCAAATCCTTCCGGTCTTTGAAATACCCTATGATCAAGGAATCCCACTCCCCGGTGATATCATAAACGGAAACCACCCTTGTATCTTTGGCGATCTTTTTCTGTGTTTCTAACAGTTTCCCTTTGGAAATGCGCATGGCGATGATGGCTATGAGATTCAATCCAAAATATTCTAGTTCTACCAAAGGGATGTATCCCTGGATGAATCCCGATTCTTCCAACTTTTTCACCCTGTTTATCACGGCGGTTACCGAGGTTTCGACCTCTTTTGCCACATCGCGGAAGCTTTTGCGCGCATTTTGATTGAGCGCCCGGACAATCTTTCGATCCAAGTCATCTATCATTCAATCCTCCTTACAAATGTCATGGAATTATCATAATATTGGCTTAATTATAGCATATCACCACTATTATGTTGACAACTGTATTTTATTTCGCATAATAATAATATCATCAAAAACCAAGCCGGACATCAACGGCATACAAAACGGAATCTAAGGAGAAATCATGACTCAAGAATCACAAAAGAATTTAAAACGATACGGTTTTGAAAACCAAGAAGAGGTTTTAGATACCGTTCACAATCCCTCGAATAAAATAGAGTTTGTTCGGATCATGTTTTCGGATATTTTGGGCAGGCCGATGGATTTCTCGATCCCCTCCCACGAGCTGATAGAGGCTTTCCGTGACGGGAAGGGATTTGACGGGTCATCGGTAGAAGGATTCGTGCGGGTCGAGGAGAGCGACCTTGTCATAAGACCAGACGCCAAAACTTTCCGTGTTTTGCCCTGGGACTATACTGGTTTTGATAAAAGCAACACTTGGAGAGAGGGCGTCATGTTTGGGGACATCTATACCCCTGAGGGAAAGCCATATAAAGGAGATTCCCGTTATGTGCTCAAGAATGTTTTAAAAAAAGGGAAAGATGACTTTGGAATTGATGAAATCAAAGTCGGTCCCGAACTGGAATTTTTTCTTTTTCCGAACAGCCATGAAGCCCGTCCTTTGGATGAAGGAGGTTATTTTTTTTCTGGGCGCCATGGAGAAATTCGCAAGGAAATCCAACTCCTTCTCAAAAGGATCGGCATCGAATCGGAATATGACCACCATGAAGTGGCCCATGGGCAGCATGAAATAGACCTCTATTATCTCAGCGCAGTGGAAATGGCCGACACATGCATGCTTTTTCGATACATGGTTAAAAAGGTCGCTAGAATGCACAACCTGTATGCTACCTTCATGCCCAAACCTCTGAACGGCCAGAATGGCAGCGGGATGCATGTTCATCAATCCCTATGGAACGGGGAGCTTAACCTCTTTTTTGAAAAAAATGGCACCTATCATCTATCCAAAATGGCGCGTCATTATATCGCGGGAATCATGACACATTCCCGGGAAATTTCTGCCGTCCTCTGCCAGTGGACAAACTCTTACAAGAGGCTGATAAAAGGGTATGAAGCCCCTGTATATGTAGCCTGGGGACAACGGAACAGGTCCGCCTACATCCGAGTCCCAGAATACCAACCGGGCAAAGAACAGGCTTCGCGGATCGAACTCCGTTCGCCCGACCCAGCATGTAACCTTTACCTGGCTTTTGCTTGCATGTTCATGACCGGCTTTACCGGCATCCAACAGGAATACGAACTCCCAGACCCGGTAGAAGAGAATATCTACATCATGAGCAATGCCAAGCAGAGGAGTCTCAACATAAAAACCCTGCCACGGAGTCTCGAGGAAGCCGTTAAAATCATGAGCCAAAGCGAGCTGGCCAAACAAATCCTCGGTGAACACATTTTCAGCACATTCCTTGCCAATAAACAGTGGGAAATCGATGAATACAGGAGCAATGTATCTAAAGAATATGACAAACAAGTCAGCGAATTCGAAGTCAGGAAATACCTTCCCCTTTTATGAAATTCCGCTGAGTTGACAGAGAAAGTGATTGCATGGACTTCCGCGTCAAAAAAAACATTTTTTTCAAGCACTTTTGGCGATTGATATGGATTCTCGCTTTACGAGACGGGGTCGATATGCTATAAATGACCTCAGGTGAAACATGGGCATTCAAAACGCTATTATCAGTATCTTTGTGATCCTCTTTGCCATCACCGTGCATGAGGCATCGCATGGATGGGCCGCTTTGAAACTAGGTGATGAAACAGCATATCGAATGGGGCGAGTCACCCTGAATCCAATCCGTCATATCGATCCTATAGGGACCATTCTTCTCCCGGCAATGCTGATCATCATGGGGCAGCCACCTTTTGGATGGGCCAAACCCGTTCCTGTCAATCCGCTCAATCTTAAAGATCCACGAAGGGATAATCTCATCATTTCGATCGCGGGCCCGGCGTCCAATATTGCAGTTGCAGTTGTTGCATTTATCATCCTCAAGATTATTCTCAATCTTAATCCCAGTCTTTTTTATGGAGGAGGATTTGCAAAACTATTATCCCCAATAATTCAAATCCTATACCTAACGATTTTGCTTAATGTTATCCTGGCCATTTTTAACCTCATCCCTATTCCACCGCTGGATGGAAGCGGAGTCGTGATGGGGCTGATTTCCGAAGAGGCCGCCGAAAAGTATGAACAAATCCGCCCGTATGGCTTTTTTATCCTGATTTTGTTGATAATGACAGGTTTTATAGGCAGAATACTGGGAGTCGTTCTCCGGATCGTGAACTCTTTCATCTATTGAGGAAAAGCCATGAGCGAGAAAAAGAAAAAGGTCGTGTTCAGCGGGATGAGGCCCACAGGACCGCTTCACCTCGGACATATGGCAGGCGCACTCCAGAATTGGATCAGGCTCCAGGATGAATACGATTGTTATTATTCCATCGTCACATGGCATGCATTCAGCTCGGAATACCAAAATTCCCAGGTTATCCGCGATTTTACGTTCGAGTATGCGGCAGGGTGGCTGAGTGTCGGTCTTGACCCGGCAAAAAGTGTGATTTTTATCCAGTCAGATGTCAAAGAACACGCCGAACTCCATCTTCTGCTTTCGATGATCATTCCCCTGCCCTGGCTGCAAAGAGTCCCGACATTCAAGGAGATGCAGAGGGAGATTACGGATAAAGACCTCAACACCTACGGATTTCTTGGATACCCTGTTCTTCAAACGGCCGATATCATCCTGTACAAAGGCAATGCCGTTCCTGTCGGGGAAGATCAGGCGTACCATCTCGAATTGGCGCGGGAAATAACTCGACGATTCAACCGGCTTTACGGGGATATTTTTCCTGAGCCACAGATGTTGCTCTCAGAAGTCCCGAAGCTGGCCGGAACGGATGGACGCAAGATGAGCAATTCCCTCCACAACGCCATTTATCTCAGCGACTCACCTGAAGAAATCCGCGCAAAAATTGCCCCGATGAAGACCGACACGCGTCGCAAACGGAAGACCGACCCGGGAGTCCCTGATGATTGCCCCGTGTTCACACTGCACAAAGCATTTGTGGAGGAGGAAAAAAGAGAGGAACTGGCACAAGGTTGCCGAACGGCCGGTATCGGCTGCTTGGAATGCAAAAATGTGGTCATCGTTAGGCTGATCGAGACCTTAGCCCCTTTCCAAGAAAAGAGGAGAGAGTTTGATAAGAATCCTCAAAAAGTCTGGGATATAATAGAAGAAGGAAACAGGAAAGCGAGAAAAACGGCCCAAAAAACGATGGAAGAGGTCAGGAAAGCCATTGGTCTGTGATGATGGGTCTTGAAATCTAGATGGAAGAGGCGAGAGATTATCAGGTTAACCTGGAGGTTTTCCAAGGGCCTCTTGACCTCCTGCTTTTTCTCATCAGAAAGAAAAAGATCGGCATTCACGATATCCCGATAGCCACGATCACAAGAGAGTATTTGGCTTACCTCAGCCAGAAAGAAAAGATCAACCTGGAACGGGAAGGGGAATTCCTTTTGATAGCATCCCTATTGATCTACATCAAGTCCCAAATGCTTCTGCCTAGGGAAAGTGAATTGGTAGACGAGGAAGATCCGCGCAAAATCCTGGTTGACCGGCTTTTGGACTTCCAAAAAATAAAAGCTGCCAGCACCCTGCTCAGGGAGAAAGAAGACCAGCAGACAAAGCTTTGGAAACGTTCGGCCCCTCCACCTTTGCCCACAACAGAGGATACGGAATTGGTTGAGGTGTCTCTTTTCGAATTGGCAGAGGCCTTTCTCTCCTTGATGAAGAGGAAAGAGCAGGAGAACATACGCCTGATCCACGGAAAAGAGTTTTCCCTGGAAGAAAAAATGAAAGAATTAATCGATCGACTCAAGGAACATGGTTATCTTGACTTCCTGGAATATTTCAATGATCAAGAAAGCATCGAAGAAGCTCTGATATCCTTTTTTTGCTTGCTGGAACTGATCAAAGCCCGTATTGTCATTGCGGTGCAAGAGAGCCTGTTTCACCCGATCAAGGTCTGGCCCAAACAAGGGGCCCGGCCATGAGAACCCGGCTCAAAGACGTTATCGAATCACTGGTCTTTGTTTCTTTGGAGCCGCTGAATCTAGAAAAAATCAAAAGCATCTGCACGGAATTCTCCAACACCGAAATCGAACAAGCTATCCAGGAGCTAGTGGAAAGTTACGCTTCCAATGATAGAGGGATCCAGATCATCCAGGCAGCCGGAGGTTACCTGTTTTCGACAAAATCCGAGTATGACCAATGGATTCGGCGCCTGCTCAGTCTCGAACAAAAAAGCAAACTCTCACATGCAGCACTGGAAACCTTGGCTACCGTAGCTTATCACCAGCCCGTAACCCTTGCCGAGATATCCGCGTTGCGTGGGGTGGACGCCTCCCATTCTTTGAAATCTCTGCTACAGAAAAAACTGGTCAAGATAACCGGAAGGAAAAAAAGTCCGGGAAGACCTTTGATATACAGGACCACGGATAAATTTTTGACCTATTTCGGACTGAACAACATCAAAGATCTGCCTTCGGAAGAAGAAATCCTTAAAATACTGGACGAGGAAAAAATCCTTGATTAGGAAGAGCGTTTTCCTTATCCCCCTCTTTTTTTTTCTCGTCACCTGCCAACCACAAACTCTAAAAGTCACGGAACCTCCTGCTGATCGCCATCAGCCTTATGATTACATCGGAAAAAAGGGCATGGTTGTGGCAGCCCATCCTGAGGCTGTAAAAGCAGGGTTAAGCACGCTCAAAAGGGGAGGAAACGCTGTGGATGCCGCCATCGCCACAGCATTTGCCCTGAACGCAGCAGAGCCCTTTGCCTCCGGAATCGGGGGTGGGGGATTCATGGTTGTTTTTTTGGCCGCAGAAAAAAAGGCCACTGTGATCAATTTTCGAGAGAAGGCCCCGGCCAAAGCGAATCCTTCGATGTACTTGGATAAGGGGAATGTTCAGGACACCTGGAGAAAATCCCACGGGCTCTCGGTTGCCGTACCCGGATCCCTTGCGGGATGGGTCTATGCCCTGGAAAAATACGGGACCATGAAACTGGAAAACGTGTTGGAATCAGGGATTCAAATCGCCGAGCAAGGAATCCCGGTGAGCCAGACCTTCAGCCAGATCAACAAAGACGAGTATGAAAAAATCCTGCAGAACGCGGGAGAGTCGAGCGTCTATCTCCATGATGGATTACCGTATGAACCCGGTGACGTCTACCGGAATCCGGAACTGGCCAAAACGTTCAAACGTCTTATCTCCCACGGATGGCGGGATTTTTACGACGGCCAAATCGCTCAAGAAATTATCGAAGCCATACAGCGCAGCGGTGGGATTATGAGGTTGGAAGACCTTGCCCAATATTCCCCCATCGAACAATCTCCTTTAAAGGGAAAATACAAAGACTACACCATATACACCATCCAGCCCCCCAGCTCTGGGGGACTTCACATCATCCAGCTTCTCAACATCATTGCCCATTGGCCCGTTCGGGATTGGGGTTTCAACTCAACCCAATACATTCATCATTTGAGCGAAGCCTTCCGATTCATATTCGCGGACAAAGCCCGCTTCCTCGCTGATCCCGACTTCATTTCGGTTCCTGTCGAAAAGCTTCTATCCGAAGATTATGCCAGCCAGATCGCGTCCAGGATACTTCCCGGACATCTTCAAGAAACCTACCCCTATGGATCTTTCGATAAAAACCAAATCGCAAAGTTTAACACGACCCACCTGGGTGTCATCGACAGCCAGGGAAACATTGTGAGTCTCACACAGTCGATAAACGACTTCTTCGGCTCGGGCATCATCCCTGAGGGGTACGGATTTCTTTTAAACAATGAAATGGCTGATTTTTCCCCGCATCCCGACTCTGTCAATTCCCCCGGTCCGTACAAAAGGCCGGTCAGCTCGATGGGACCTCTCATCCTTTTCAAAAAGGACAAGCCCTTTCTCGTTCTCGGCTCCCCTGGGGGGACAAGAATCTTCACCTCTCTCACACAAATCATCATCAATGTGATCGAATTTGAGATGTCTCTGGATGAGGCCATCGAAGCTCCTCGCTTTTTTACCTATTCGTCAGAAGGCATCGCAAAGAGTCTTATTGTCGAATCTCGAATCCCTCAACGCATAATCAATTTATTAGAGAAGATCGGACACACCATCGATGTCCGAGAGGCATACGACAAATATTTCGGTGGCGCCCAAGGTATTTTGATCGATCGTTACAGAAATATATTGATCGGAGGAGCTGACTCTCGAAGAGATGGGTCCGGAGCTGGATATTGATATTCCAACCGCACAAATCAAGGGAGATAAAATGATAAAAAACGGAATTTCTACGTTTATGATAATTATCCTATCTTCACTCTCGATCTGTTTTATCTCTGGGGAAAGCGCCGAATCTCTCCCTCGATTCGAGCAGCCTCTTCTCATCACATCTGCCGGCCAAAGCGCAGATGTCCAAATAGGGGGGGTGCTTGCCAAGCGGGCTGGTCTCTTGGCCACCCTTTCCAAGAATGCCACGCGTCAAGAGCTCGGGAATAAAAAAACTCTGGCCCTTGTTATCGGCGTAAGCATGAAAGGATTGGGA
>DAOVBT010000336.1 GCA_030670375.1 Candidatus Aminicenantota bacterium
GAAGCCAAGAAGCGATTCGGCACAGAAAAGGCGGCTGACAGGCTCGAAGAAGAGGGCAAAGCGGCCCTGGTGAGTTATTCGGAAAAAATTGCGCTACTCACCGATTGTCTGACCATGTGCAAGAATATCGGGCTTTGCATGGATATTTTAAATTTGGAAAGGATTTCAACTCTATTAAAGGCCGGAACAGGATTGGATTATTCTCCGGAATATTTAGCTAAAATATTGGCAGATGCCATCGATTTGGATCACTCCTTCAACAGACGTCTTGGGATAACCCGGAAGCATGATACTCTTCCTGAAAGATTCCAGAAAGAGCCTCTGACTAAGGGGCCCACAAAGGGTGCCACCGTGGACATCGAAAAAATGGTGGATGAGTACTATAAGATCCATAAATGGAAAGACTGACGATTGAAAAGAGAAACATTCACCTCCAATTTTGGCCTATTGATGACCATGATCGGAGTGGCGGTCGGGTTGGGGGCTGTCTGGCGGTTTCCTTACATGGTGGGGAAATTCGGGGGCGCTGCGTTTGTTGTGTTTTATCTTGGGATCGTCCTTTTCATCGGAATACCGGCTTTGATGGCCGAATGGATCCTCGGCCGGCATACTCAAAGGGGCACCCTTGGAGCCTATGAAAGAGGAAGGCTTCCCGGCGGAAAATACGCAGGTTATTTCCTTTTTTTTATCGTGTTTTGGGCGACCGGCTACTACTCCAACGCTTTAGGTTGGGTGGGATTTCATGCGCTCGGGGACCTAGTCAATGCCTTTGGGGGACATCTCAATGCGGGGGCTATCCTCCCTCCCCAACAGGGTTTCGACCTGACTTCATTTCTGCTTCAGCTTTCGATGACGGCCTTTGTGATTTTCACCTGCGGGATTGTTCTTGTGAAGGGCTTGCGAAAAGGCATCGAAAGAACAAGCAAATGGATTGTACCCACGCTGTTCGTGATCCTGGTAGTTTTGATCATACGTTAAGTAACGTTGTCTGGAGCTAAACAGGGAATCGATTGGTTTATCGGGAGTTTCCGTTTCGATGCATTAAAACCCTCGGTGATGGCAGCGGCCTTGGGAATGGCTTTTTTTTCTATGTCTTTGGGCGGAACGTTTATGGTCATCTATGGCTCTTATCTCGAAAAAAAGGCAGTAATTTCGCAAAATGCCGTATTTACGGGAATTGCAGCTTCTATGGCAGGCCTTCTTGCAGGATTCGCCATTTTTCCGGCGGTTTTTGCTTTCGGCTTGGAGCCCAATTCCGGCCCGGGGCTCATTTTCTCAACCCTGCCCAAAACTTTTGACTTGATGCCTGCGGGCTGGGTGTTCGGGCTCCTGTTTTTTATGGGATTGTTCGGTGCGGCCTATCTGTCCGACGTGGCTGCTTTTGAGGTCCTGGTGGGTGGTCTCCTGGATAACACAAAATGGAAAAGAAAGAAGGTCGTTTTTTGGGTATGCGCCATTGTTTATGTCCTCGCGATCCCTCCGATGATCAACATGAAAGTTTTTGTGCCCTGGGATTTGACGTTCGGTTCGGGCATGCAGGTTCTCGGTTCCCTTCTGGCAGTCGTGACCGCAGCCTGGTTCATAAAAAGATATGAATTTCTGAAGGAACTCAATATGGGGAAAAGTTTTTTTCAAACGTTTTTGTACTGGTGGTTGAGGATTATCGTTCCATCTGCTATCCTGTTTGTGGGCATTAATTGGGTTCTTGAGTCTGTATTCGACTTCAAAATTTTCGGATGATTCTTTTTGGTTATAGGGGAAAAAATGAAAAAAACCACATGTCTTGTTTTGGGAGTTTTGGTCTTTTGTACAGGACTGGTCGATTTTGCCTATCCTTCAGGCCAAAGGAAGGATAATTTTTCTTTGAAAAACCTGGATGGTTTGGAGAGGGTAACCCTGTCGGTAAACAGTCGCAATTTGTTGGAACGGCTTGGTTTTGCCGTTTCTCCAGGGGATGAGAAGGAAATATACGATGTTTACACCCAAGCCAAAAAAAAGAACCAACCGATTTTTGTCACGACCGATGCCGTTCTGCACACCTGTCACATATTCTTCGACTATCTTCTGAGAATTTTGGAGATGGAAAAGCTATATGCGCGTGTGATAGAGCTTACAGATAGAATGATCGCTTTTTCCCAAAGCCAATACGAACAGGCCAGGCAAAAGGATGTCAAGGAAGCGGCCAGGCTCAATATCGGGTTTTTTTCTGTGGCCAAAAAAATACTCTCACCTGAATATGAGCCTGGATTTGGGCTGGCAAAATTGATCGATACAGAACTCCGTAATATAGATGCTCACAAGGGGTTGGAATTCCGGGCGCTTTTGTCCTATATCGAAAACCCGACTGTTTTTGACACGCCGTATGCCTACGAGGATTTCAGCCAGTTTGTCCCCAGGGGGCATTACACGCGAAATGAGACCTTCAAGAAATATTTCAAAGTGATGATGTGGTATGGCCGGATCGATTTTAAGCTCAAACCGGGCGAATCTGCAAAAGCAACTCTCCATGGAAATATGATGACTCTCCAGGCGCTTCTGATAGCAGATGCTTTGATGAAGGATGAAAAGGCTTACCGAACATGGCAGATGATCTACGAACCTACGGTTTATTTTGTCGGCAAAACAGACGATCTCTCTGTGGATGATTATATGAAACTCATCCCGGAAGTCTATGCCGCAGACGGCCCTGTGGACAGATTCGGGGAAGAGGGTCGATTATCCGATTTTCTCGCAAGAGCCTTGAAACTCCGGCCTCCTCGAATCTTATCCGGGGCAGCCTTTGTGGAGGACGGGGAATTTGTATCCACAACCAAAGGTTTCCGTTTTATGGGACAGAGGTTCATCCCGGACTCCTATATGTTTCAGGAACTGGTCTTTGGGAGAAAGGGAGACAAAGTCATCCTTAAGTACACGGGAAAAGGAAAACCTTTCACGATGGAGGTGATCCCTGCGGGAGGTCCTGCACGGGCTTTCCCAAGAGGTTTGGACATCATGGCTGTGCTGGGTTCGGAAAGAGCGCTTGCCATATTGGAGCAAGAAGGAGACACCGAATACACAGATTATTATGACCAGTTGAACAAGCTCAAACAGGAGTTTTCTGCCATGAGCCCGGATGAATGGAAGCAAAATCTCTACTGGAGATGGCTGTTTTGTCTGCTCCCATTGTTGGAGGAGAGGAGTGAGGAGAAAGTGCCCAGGTTTATGATGAATGAGCTCTGGGTGGACAAGGAGCTTCAAACGTCCCTCGGGTCCTGGGCGGAGCTGCGGCATGACACCATCCTTTATGCCAAACAGAGTTACACCATGATGACTACGAGTGCCCCGCCCATGGAAGAAGAGAAACCGGTCGTCGGATACGTTGAACCGGTTCCCGAGTTCTACAACCGGTTGCTTGCGCTAACAAGGATGACGAACAGCGGTCTTACCGAGATGGACGTTCTGGACGATTCATCGAAGTACAGACTGGAAAACCTCGA
>DAOVBT010000428.1 GCA_030670375.1 Candidatus Aminicenantota bacterium
TTCCACACTCCCCACACCTTCCATGTTTGCATAAACCGCCTCGTTGATCATCGGCAAAAGGATGCGGTTCGCGATAAATCCTGGATAGTCGTTGGCCTCCACGGGAACCTTACCCAAGGCTTCCGTCAAGGATTTCACCTGTTTAAAAGTCTCCTGGTCGGTGGCGATTCCCTTGATCAGCTCCACAAGCTTCATCAGCGGCACAGGATTCATGAAATGCATCCCCATGAACTGGGAAGGACGGCTGGTCAGGGCTGCCAGGCGTGTTATGGAGATGGAGGATGTATTGGAGGTCAAGATGATGCCGGGAGGCAGGATCTCATCCAGCTCTTTCAATACTTTTGTTTTGACCACAAAATCTTCAAAAACCGCCTCCACCGTAAAATCAACATCCTTGAAGTTAGCCAGATCTGTTGTCGTTCGAATCCTGCCCAATATGGTATCTTTATCCCCTTCTATTTTCCCCTTCTCTATAAGCTTGGACAGGCTTTTGTCCAATCTGGCGAGCGCCTTTTGCAGGAAATCTTCTTCCACATCGTGAAGGAGGACATCAAAACCCGCTGTGGCCGCCACTTGGGTAATGCCTGTTCCCATGGTACCTGCACCGATAACGCCGATTTTTTTTATGTCCATCGTTCCTCCCTAGTCCATAACTTCCACGGCCATGGCCACGGCATCTCCCCCGCCCAAGCAGAGGGAGGCCACGCCCTTTTTCAGCCCACGGTGCTTCATGGCGTATATCAAGGTCGTCAGAATCCGGGCACCGGTGGCTCCTATCGGATGACCCAGGGCCACAGCCCCTCCGTGCACGTTGACCTTCTCCCTGTCCAAACCAAGCTCCTTGATCAAAACCACAAGCTGTGAGGAAAATGCCTCGTTGATCTCGAAAAGCTCCACATCGTCGATCGTCCAACCCACATTTGCCAGAAGTTTCTCGATGGCTCCTTTGGGTGCGTACATGACCAATTTTGGTTCGAGGGCATTGGACGTGACCGCAAGAATCCGAGCCATCGGCGCCAATCCTTTCTCCTTGACTGCATCGGCCGAGGCCACCACCACGGCAGCAGCTCCATCATTTAAACTAGACGCATTTCCGGCCGTAACTGTCCCATCTTTCTGAAAAACCGGTCGAAGTTTGGCCAATTTTTCGATGGTGGCATCCTTTCGGGGCCCCTCATCCACAGAAAACAAAATCGGGTCCTTTTTTCTCTGGGGGACCTCAACCGCGACGATCTCTTCTTCCATATAACCTTTTTCGATCGCATGGATAGCCTTCTGGTGACTGCTCACGGCATAGGCATCCTGCTCTTCTCGGCTAGCCCCGAATTTTTCCGCCACCACCTCACCGGTCATTCCCATGTGCCTGTTGTCAAAAGCACACCAGAGCCCGTCATAAATCATGGCATCCTTCATCTGGATGTCGCCCATTTTGACGCCAGTCCGAACGCCCCAAACCATGTGGGGAGCCTGACTCATGCTTTCCATACCCCCAGCCACAACGATCTCGTTCTCCTCCAGCCAGATGGACTGGGCAGCCAGGTGTACGGCTTTGAGTCCAGAACCACAGACCTTGTTCACTGCAAAGCTGTTCACGGTGTGGGGGATACCCCCGTTCATCAGGGCTTGCTTGGCAGGGGCCTGTCCTACTCCCGCAGAAACCACATTCCCCATGACGACTTCATCGACATCTTCCCCAATAATACCGGCGCGCTTTAGCACTTCTTTGATGGCGATGCCACCTAATTCAGGAGCTTTAAAATCCTTGATCGTCCCGAGAAAACTGCCGATCGGCGTCCGGGCCGCACCGACGATAAAAACATCTCTTACTTCACACATGTATTATTCCTTTCCTTTTGGATTGATTCCAGGACTTTCTTTATTTATCACAATTAAAATACACTGTAAACCCATCCTATGAGAGCCCCATTATTTTTTCATCCGCTGTGATGTCGATTTTTTCCGCAGAGGGTATTTTGGGCAAACCCGGCATAGTCATGATGTCTCCGCAATAAACCACGACAAAACCCGCGCCAGCACTCAAGGAAACATCGGTGACAATAAAGGTAAAATCCTCAGGTCGTCCCAATGCCTCATCGTCATCGGAGAGGGAATACTGAGTTTTGGCGATACACACCGGAAGATTCTCGAATCCCCTTTTTTCGATCCGGCGGATCTTCCTTCTTATTTTTCCTTCCATGGCAACCGTCGATGCCCCGTAAATTTTCTTGGCGACCGCCTCTATTTTTTCGACTAGGGGGATGTCCAGTTCATACAAAAATTGGAACGTGTTCTTGTCTTCATCGACGGCTTTGAGGATTTCGCTGGCGAGTTCTTCCCCTCCTTCTCCTCCCCGCCCGTACACTTCCGAAAGAGCCACCCTCGCCTTGTTGTCCTTGCATAGTTTTATGACTTTTTCGATCTCTGCCGGAGTGTCAGAGGGAAACCGGTTCACGGCCACAACAAACGGAACACCAAAGGTCCGCATGTTTTCCATATGTTTTTCAAGGTTAGCGAAACCCTTTTCCACCGCTTCAAGATTTTCCTGCTCGATATCTTCCAGTTTGACGCCCCCATGGAACTTCAGCGCCCGGATGGTCGCCACCATCACACAGGCCT
>DAOVBT010000161.1 GCA_030670375.1 Candidatus Aminicenantota bacterium
ATTTTTGGGATTTTATCTTCGGACATTTTTTATCCTTTCTCCCCATCTCGCCTATACGCCATCGAGATTGAGGTAAAGTATTCTATTTATTATGTTTATTGGTTTTGCTAAGAGGAACATAGAACAACGGGCTCTTTTTCATCTGCTTGATCTTGTCGATCAGATCGAATATTTCCTCTTCTCTATCGAAGTCCATTTCATCGGCCTTCACCACGAGCAGGGGCGCAACCTGGTAATTGAAGAAAAAATAGTCAAAAGCACCCAGGACATCCTCCAAATATTTTTCCGCAATATTCTTTTCCAAGTCTGAACCTTCTTTGTTTATTCTCCTGAGCAAAGTCGGGAGGGAGATCTGAAGATATATGACTAAGTCCGGCTTGGCGACCCTCTCGGTCAAAATGCTGTAAATCCTGTCGTAAACAACGAGTTCATCGTCCGTCAGAGTTTGATAGGCATAAATCTTGTCTTTTTCGAACATGTAGTCACAGATCACCCTTTCTTCGAAAAGGTCTCTCTGGAGAAGCCTTGACTGCTGGTGGTATCTGTTCACTAAAAAAACCAGCTGGGCGAGGAAGGCAGCACCTTCCAGTTCATCATAAAAATCCTTGATATACGGATTTTCCAAGCGGTCGAAGATAACTTTCCCGCCTATTTTCTGCGCCAGGATGTTTGCCAGTCGGGTTTTCCCAGATTTCATAATTCCCTCTATAGCAATGTGCCTGAAGGGAATATCCTGTTTCGTTATCATTGTCTTTGGCTGTACCTTTCCACTCGTATATCAAACCGTCATCGGAACAGCATAAAAATAGCGGATAATCGTGGATAAGTCAAACCCCCATAATTACTCTTATTTCTTCTTTTTTGTCGGAGGGGAGGCTTTCTCTTCAAGCGGAACAACGATCCACGCAACAACGTAAAAAATCAACATCGGGAATATGGCCGTTACCAAAGCAAGAGCTACAAATATGAGCCGAACAAGAGTGGTGTCGATATCAAAATATTCCCCAAATCCAGCGCAAACGCCGCCGATCATTTTGTTTTCCTCAGAACGGGAAAGCTTTTTCGCCATTTTTTCCTCTCTATACTGAATTACGAATATGATCGGATAAAAGTTCAATTAACCCAAGAATTCATTCAACTCATCGATTGTTTTTTGCATACCAGGAATATTTTCTTCTTCGAGCAATTCGCCCAACGTGCACCAGAGTGGCTCACCACAACGGATGCATCGGATCCCCTTCCTTGTCAGAAAGCCGACAGCTTCAGGATACTTTAGGACAAGATCTTCGATCGGTGTATCCAGCGTGACTTTTGGATCCATCAATCCACGAATTTTATTCCCTGAGCCAGAGGGAGCTCCTTGGACCAGTTGATGGTGTTGGTCTGCCTCCGCATGTAACCTTTCCATGCATCGGATCCAGACTCTCTTCCTCCGCCGGTTTCCTTCTCCCCTCCAAAGGCTCCGCCTATTTCTGCTCCGGACGTCCCAATATTGACGTTGGCAATTCCGCAATCCGAACCTTCATGGGAGAGGAATTTTTCGGCGGTCAAAAGATTTGTGGTGAAAACAGCACTTGACAGTCCCTGCGGAACTTCATTATGCAACCGGATGGCCTCCTCGATGTCCTCGTACTCCATAAGGTACAGAATCGGAGCGAAAGTTTCGATATGAACGATTTCCGTCTGTTCGGGCATTTTAACGATTGTAGGTTCGACAAACTGTTCGCCAAGATCTGAAAGACGATTTCCCCCACAGAGGACTTCTCCACCCTGCTCTTTTGCCTTCTCCAGGGCTGCCAGCATGTCTTCAACCGCTCCTTTTGTCACCAGAGGACCCATCAGGATTCCTTCTTTAATCGGGTCACCGATGATCACCTGCTTGTAGGCATTCACGATTCGCTCGGACAATTCAGAGGCGATGGACTTGTGCATGATAATACGCCGCGTTGATGTGCAACGCTGGCCAGCTGTTCCCACAGCTCCGAAAAGGATGGTGCGCACAGCCATTTCCAGGTCGGCATCTTCGGCCACGATGACGGCATTATTGCCACCCAGCTCCAGTATGGTGCGGCCAAAACGCCGCGCCACAGCTTCGGATACGCGACGCCCCATTCTGGTCGACCCTGTGAATGAAATGAGCGGCAGCCTCGAATCGTTTATCATACGTTCGCCAACAACCGCCCCTCTTCCGATGGTGATGTTGAAAATTCCTTTCAGGCCATGATCAGCCATGACCTGATTTGCGATGTGTTGGACAGCGATAGCCGTTAGAGGCGTCTGAGAAGACGGCTTCCAGACAGTGGTATCCCCACAGGCTGCAGCAATCGCCGCATTCCAGGCCCAAACCGCAACCGGAAAATTGAAAGCTGTGATAACGCCGATAGCCCCCAGAGGGTGCCACTGCTCGTACATCCTGTGTCCCGGGCGTTCGGAATGCATGCTCAGACCATAAAGCTGGCGGGAAAGTCCGATGGCGAAATCACAGATGTCGATCATCTCCTGAACTTCACCATGACCCTCAGCCCTTATTTTTCCCATCTCGAGAGTGACCAGGTCTCCAAGAGGCTCTATTTTCTCTCTCAAAGCTTCTCCCAAATCCCTGACGATCAGTCCCCTTTTCGGAGCCGGCATCATCCGCCAGGTTTTGAAGCCCTCCACGGCCAAATGCAAGACTTGCTCGTAGGTTTTTTCCGTAGTCTGAAGCACTTTGGCGATAGGTTCACCCGTCGTCGGATTATACGAGACGATCTCCTCTCCTGCAGGGTCCTCGAACCAATCATCCGGGCCGGCGCAGGCGCCCACGTTGACATCCTTTATCTGAAGTTTTTCAAGTATTTCTTTCAAAGTTTTTTCCTCCCGTTTTATTCTTCATCCATATACGGATAACGATAATCCTTGGGCGGATTCAAATTTTCCTTGATGGTCCGTGCGCTAACCCAGCGAAGCAGGTTGAGGTAAGATCCAGCCTTGTCATTGGTTCCGGAGCCGCGAGCTCCTCCAAAAGGCTGCTGTCCCACGACAGCCCCTGTTGGCTTATCATTGATGTAAAAGTTCCCAGCCGAATGGCGCAGGACCTTGGATGCTTGTCCAATGGCTTTTCTATCGAGGGCAAATATGGCGCCGGTCAAAGCATAAGGAGATGTCTTGTCACACATTTCAAGGGTCTGCGCATATTCCGACTCCGGATACACAAATAGGGTAAGAACCGGACCGAATATTTCTTCTTCCATGAGCTTGAACTGGGGATTCGTGGTGACGACCACAGTAGGCTCGATGAAATACCCTTTGGAATCATCGTAACCACCCCCGACGATGATCTCTGCTTCGTTCGCATTTTTCGCATAGTCAATATACTCCACGATGCTGTCAAAGGCTGCCTTATCGATCACCGCACCCATAAACATAGAAAAATCGGTAATATCTCCCATCTTGATCGTCTTGACCTGATCCACCAGACGTTCCTTCAGCCCAGGCCACAAATTCTGAGGGATATAGGCTCGACTGGCTGCGGAACACTTCTGTCCTTGGTATTCGAACGCACCTCTGACCAAGGCGGTAACCACAACCTCCTCATCAGCTGAAGCATGAACAAAAATATAGTCTTTACCCCCAGTTTCGCCCACGATTCTCGGATAGGAGCGGTAGTTCATGATGTTTCCGCCGATGGTTTTCCACATGCCCTGAAACACGGCAGTACTCCCGGTGAAGTGGACACCGGCCAGATCGCCTTTTTCCAGAACAGGATCGCCCACATATCGCCCTGGTCCCGGGATAAAATTGATCACACCGTCTGGTAATCCGGCTTCTTTCCACAATTGTGTACAAAAATAGGCCGAATACACGGCAGAGGAAGCAGGTTTCCAGAGCACCACATTTCCCATCATTGCAGGAGATGTCGGAAGGTTTCCGGCAATGGAAGTGAAATTGAAGGGTGTCACAGCAAATACAAATCCCTCGAGGGCACGGTATTCCACATAATTCCAGCTGTCACCCGTCGAATCAGGCTGTTCGGTATAGATTTGATTCATGTAATACGGATTATAGCGGTAAAAATCTATCAATTCACAGGCCGCATCGATTTCGGCTTGATGGGGGGTTTTGGACTGCCCGAGCATGGACGAAGCATTCAGAATGTCCCGGTATTTGGTTGCTAAAAGCTCGGCCGCTCTTAAAAACACCGCGGCACGCGAAATCCAATCCATTTCAGACCAATCTTTCCAGGCCTTTTTGGCCTCTCCAACAGCCATCTCGATTTCTTCTGGACCAGCTTTGTGATATTGGGCCAAAAGATGACTATGGTCGTGGGGACAACGGCAGTCTGCCAAGTTCCCGGTTTTTACTTCTTTTCCCCCTATTATCAGGGGAATTTCCATCCTCTCACCAAGCATTTTTTTAATCTGCGCCTTCAAAGCCGCCTTCTCAGGAGTCCCAGGTGCAAAACTGATCACAGGTTCATTCGAAGGGCGCGGAACCCTCACAATACCGTTCATATCTCTTCCTCCTTTTTTTACCTGAATTATTCAAGTTTTAGAATCCAACATTATACATTAATAAAAACAATACTTCACTATATTGAAGCAAGAAGTTAGAGGCCCAGATCCTTATCGATCCCCTGCATGGCTTCCAAGCAAATTTCGATGAAATCATCCAAGTCCATACCGATATTTTTGATCTGTTCGATATCCTCTCTCCTGGCTCCTCGCGCAAAACTCTTTTCTTTGTACCTCCGTTTCACGAAGGGCAGGTCCACTTCTTTGAGCTTCTTGCTGGGATGCATCAGGGTGGCCGCGATGATCAAACCTGTGAGAGGATCGATGGAAAAAATGGACCATTCCATCTCATTCTGGCACTCAACATGACCGGCATGGGCTTGGACAGTCCGAATAATCTCTGCATCCACCCCTTTCTCCTTCAAAATCTTGACAGTTTCTGTGGTATGCAACTCCGGACTTTTTTCGGTGATCTCATAATCCAGATCATGCAGGATTCCTGCCAGCCCCCATTTTTCCTCATCCTGACTGAGTCTGCGGGCCATCGCTCTCATGCAGGCTTCCACAGCAAAGCAATGTTTGACGAGATTTTTGTTCTTCAGATGAGCTTTCACCAGTTCCAAAGCTTCTTCTCTGTTCATCTCTTTACCTCCCTTTTCTGTGCTATTTTATTCTTTCTTGATGGCGAAGGCCATATAGACCGTTGCCGATTCCTGCTCATCCTGCGCAATAACTCTGATCAAATACAATCCTCGGTTTCCTGAAGTCCATGTCCAGGAATTCTCTTCCGATGTTTCCTGGACAACCTCCTCATCCTCTGCAAATAAAAGGGAAAACGTGGTAAGGACACGCACCCATTTCAAACGGCTGAGACGGAATTCAAATCGAGGGATTACAAATCCGGAAAAGTTTGCTGCAAAAACAATTTCTTGGTCGACATTCTGTGGGGATTCCAACGAGGATGACAAAGACAGATCGACATCCCTTTTCTGAATTAAAAAAGGAAACTTTGCTTGAGCCTTTTCTTTTTCATCGACAACAACAACATTCACGTTGTAATACCCTTCTTCCTCAGGGAACCAATCCCAAGTTCCTGTCTCAGAACTCTCTTGAACGACTTC
>DAOVBT010000007.1 GCA_030670375.1 Candidatus Aminicenantota bacterium
CTGATGACGAGCAGCCTTTTCAAACGCTACGGTGTACGCATTAGTCTTTTGCTTTATCCTATAGTCCTTTTGCTGTGCTTTTCGGGGATTGGGATAGCGGCAATCCTTGTTACGGCGATTATCATCAAAGGAAGTGATAAAAGCCTTGCCTATACCATAAATCGGTCTGCCAGAGAGCTTCTTTTTATACCTGTGTCCCCAGACCTGAAATATAAGGCTATCGTTTTTATCGACATGTTCGTGGATAGGTTTTCTAAGGGAATCGGCGCGGTACTCTTGATGATTATTTTGTTATTCGGTATCCAAGACTACAAAGAAATCGTACGCATCGTGAGTTTCGTTTCGGTTGTCTTGATTTTTGGCTGGATCGTGTTGACTTTGCGAGCAAGCCGGGAATACGTTAACTCAGTCAAACAGAAGTTATCCCGCAAGTGGGAAAGGGCAGATCAGTTGGTCGAGGAAGAGCTGGATATGGAATACACGAAATTGATCTTCGATACATTGGAAAGCATGGATCGAAGCTCGGATCTGTATGCTATGCATGTGTTCGAACTGATGAAAAGAGGGAAACTTACCCCGGAGCTCAGGCAATTGCTATCTCAAAGATCGGAGGAGGCAACTCCCTCTTCATTGAGTGCTTTTTTTGAGGCCGACCCATCGGCCCTGATGCGGATGGATGATCAGTACAACAATGAAGATATGCTGAAAAAAGAGATTCAAGAGATCATGTCTCTTGATGTTTATGAAGATGTGATAAAGAGGTACATCGAAAAGGTGCTATCTGATACAAGCAAGGATGCTGAGACAGCAAGGATGGAAATTGCCAAAGGGATCGGATTCCTTGCTCCCAATTCTCCCCTAGTGGAGAAACTGGATGAATTCCTGAGGGATGATTCTTTAGAAGTCCGCAGATATGCCATCGAAAGCGCGTCAAAACTCGGAAAAAGGGAACATGTTCCGGCTCTTATCCAGAGCTTATATGATTCTCCTACACATAGCGATGCCTCTGCGGCGCTCGAAAAATATGGAACAAGAATCACAGGAATACTTGCGGATCATCTTGGTGATACTGAAGAAAAAATGGAAATACGGAAGGCTGTTGCTTCCGTCTTGGCTCATGTCGGTAATCAGGAGGCTGCAGATTTTATCATGTGGGAGCTGGCAAAAGACAAAAGGGAAATGGATAGGGACCTCATCGATGCTCTTGATAGGATTCGATCAGAGAAGCCAGAAATAGAGTTTTCCGAAGAGATCATAAAGAAAAAAACAAGACAAAAAATCAAGTCCTATTACGATCTTTTTGTGGAATTCGCTGAGACCGAATCCAAGGGAAAAGAAGCAGATATTTGCAGGATTATGTCTCATGAATTGACGATATCTATGACGGACATCTTCAAATTGCTGGGATTGATCTATCCTCATGAGGATATCGTCAAGGCTTTCCAGAATATACAGACCGGAACAAAAGATTCTGTCGCTTATGCGGTTGAGCTTCTCGATAACACGTTGGAAAAGGAGATAAGAGAAGCTATTTTGCCGCTAGTAGAAGATCTATCCCAGGAGGAAAGGGTAAAGGCATGCAAGGCGCTAAGGAAAGATTTTCCGGAGTTTTGATAAGAATAATGTCCCTCTTTGTGGATATCCGGCGAGATGAGCTTGCGAGGATAAGGTGAAGCGGTGCCGGAAGATGCTCAAGGATTTGGAAAAGACCGAAACCTCTTGAATTTCATCTTTTTCGGGCATATAATTGGTCCTGGATTATTCAGGATAGAAAAGATAAATGCCTAGACTATTTATTTATCCGAAAAAGGGGGAATTCTTCCAGTACACCCTGAAAGATGAGAAGATTTCTCTCGGCAGGTCAGGAGACAACGATATCCCGATTCAGGATCCTTTTTCCTCCGGCCATCATGCACTCATTTACTCTAAAGATTCCCGCTACATGATCCGGGATAATAACAGCAAAAACGGAACCTTCCTGAATGGCAAGAGGGTTCAGCGGGAAACGGAACTAAACAAAGGGGATGAAATCCTGATCGGTTCCACCCGGATCGTCTTCGACAAAGAGCTTTCCACAAATGTTGAGATGACAGATGCAGGGCCATCTTCTGCCAACATAAACACCATCATTCACCTGAAAGAGGTCCTCAAAAAGCCGGATATCAGCACAACCATAAGGGCTGCGGCAAAGGACATGGACCTCGATAGGATCAAAACAGAACACAGATCCTTTTCGGTCATTAGTGAAGTCAGCAAGGCCCTGGTTTTGCATATGCCGTTGAAAGAGCTGTTGGACCATGTGATGGATCTCATCGGAGAAAACCTCCCGATGGACCGGGGAATTTTGATGCTGAAGGAAGGAAATCCGGCCCAACTCATTCCCAAGGTCATCCGAATAAACAACAAGCGCCTGATGGATCAGAGAATTTTGGTGAGCCAAAGCATCGTGAATATGGTTATGAACAAGCATTCATCCATCCTGATTTCCGATGTCCAGGCCGATGCTCGTTTCAAATCCAGGGATAGCATCGTGAAGATGAACATCCATTCCGCTGTATGTGTCCCATTGTGGAACAACAAGGAAATTATCGGCATCATCTATTCCGACCGGATTTCCCTTTTGAAACCTTTTACAGATGAAGATATGAAACTCTTGAACCTTTTGGCCAATCTGGCTGCGGTTAAAATATAGAATTCCAGGCAAATCGAAGTGGAAAGAGAAAGGGATAAGATGGAAAAGGAACTTTCTCTTGCATCCCAGATCCAAATGGACTTTCTTCCCAAAGCGACTCCGGATTGCAGAGGTTTTGATATCTCGGGATACATGACTCCTTGTTATCAGGTTGGCGGCGATTATTATGATTATATACCCATCGGAACGGATCGCCTGGGTATAACGATAGCTGATGTGTCAGGCAAAGGCGTCAGTGCCTCACTGCTCATGGCTTCGTTGAGAGCTTCTCTCCACTCCGAAGTCCACCTCCATTACGACATGGAAAAAATGACAACAAGGCTGAATGACTTCATCCACAGGAGTTCTTCCATCAACAGCTTCATCACATTTTTCTTTTGCGAGTTGAATATGAAGAGTGGTGAGTTGAAGTTTATCAATGCCGGGCACAACCCTCCGATCGTTTTGGACAAAAAAGGGAAAATCAACAGGATGGAAAGCTGCGGTTTGTGTCTGGGGATGTTTCCTGATGTGGAATACAAAGCCCAAACTATCGCATTACATCCTGGAGATATAACCCTTCTGTTTACAGACGGAATAACAGAGAGCCGGAACAAGGAAAATAAAGAGTTCGAAGAGGGAAAACTGGTTAAAATATTAAAAAAGAATGCCAAACTATCGGCACCAGATCTTATTAAAGAAATTCAAAAAGAAGTCGAAACATTTACAGTTGATACCGATCCGATGGATGACCAGACAGTGGTGGTCATTAAAAAGTCCTAATCTTTTTCTTCTTTTTTCTCTGTTTCGGGTGAACTTCTCCAGTCTTCCGCGCGTTCGGGAAATTCCTCTAAAAAGGTAGAATCCACCTTGAACACATACTCGAATCGTTTGTTCTTCACGAACACTTTTTTTGATTCTTTATCTTCTGTCCCTATCTGAATGGTGATTTCCTCGGGAGTTTCCTCTTCTTCTCCCGCCCAGATCTTGATCTCGGCTTGAGGGACATCCAAACCAAACTCAGCAAGATCAAGCGGTGGGTCCACGAATTCCTCGCTCTCCAATGCTTCCAATTTTCTGAGGAATGATTGGATCTTTTCCTCGTCTGCCCCTTGGAGTGCAGGTTCTTCGAAATGCCAGTTCCCCTCACCGTCCTTCGACAGTATCAGGGATGTTTCGCCTTTGTTTATCTGCAATTTTTTCACTTCCCAGGTGAAAAAGTCTGCAACTTCCTTGTCACGAAGATCGCCCGGCTCTTTTTTGAGATCGGAGAGGATGGAATCCTCCACTTGAAGAATCTTCGGAGAAATCGAAGAGGTGGCATGGACTTTGTCATCTTTTTTATGGATGAAAAAATTCACCTGCCTGTTTTCAACCGGGAAGTCGATCACGACTTCATAGTCCGGTTTATCGAGTCCATAGTTTTTGATTTCCTCTTCTTGTTTTTCCTCCGATACGAATGCCGTTGCCTTAAGATTGGACAGGGCGTACAGGATGTCATTGATCTTGCTTTTTTGGGCTAGAGCATTAACTGGCTTTCTGAGGAACCAATCCTTATCCTCTTTTTCTGCCTCCCATTGAATATCTTTTGCCTTGAGTTTTACGCTTTTAGCTTGATCGGATTCGAATTTGAAGATATCTTTTTGACGAAAATCAAAGACTTTTTTCTCCAACAGGCTTTTCAGACTGCTCGGGATCAAGACCACTTTTTTTTCTTCAGCTTTTTTGGCAAAAAAGGTGCTATCTAGAGGATTTTGCATCCCGATCAGAATTTTTACGGATTGCTCCTGTCCGCTGAAATAAAGCTCCACTTGTTTCTGCGGGATGCCGTATTTTTCAAGATCAGAGGGTTCTTCATCCACGACTCTTTCGATCCGGAGGTTGGAAAAATCGTCTGCCAGCCTATTGACTTCATACTTATCCGCCTTGGCTCCGATCGGATCCGTGATCAACCATTCCTCTCCCTCTCTTTGAAACTGGATCGATTGTCCATCGTTTCTGAAGATAATTTTTTGGACATCTTCTGAGGCAACAGAGATAAGCATGTCGTCTGCATTTTCTTCGCCTTGACTCCTGAACTCAAAAAAATACAGGGCAGCGAACAACAGGATGAAAATGCCCAGTAGAATAAGGGTAGGCTTGAATCTCATAAGGCTCTTCTCCTTACCCAGATAGAAATGCCCGTAATCAGAACCGCCAAAGGAAGGATGATGAGAGAAACAAAGAATATCAGCCGGCCCTGGGAGGGACTGAGCTGGATGATACGGGGGAAGGATGTTTTGGGTTGTATCGCGATCAGGTCCTCCTCTTCTGTGAGCCAATTGACCGTGTTAAGAAAAAAGTTTCCGTTCCCGGACAGGTAATAATATCGGTTGGTCACAAAATCGGAGTCGCCGAAAACAGCTATTCTTCCCTCAGGTTTGGGCGTAATGTCATCGGGTGGTTGTTGTTCCGGTTGTGTTCCCTGTTTTGGCTGGATAGTTGCGACCATTGCAAGGGAAATGGGGCCACCGACATCGTCCTCTTCGTTGAAAGTGACCTCTTGCTCATCGAGTTGACGTTCTGACCAAGAATTTTGACTGCTTTTTGCGATGACCTCAAGGTTGATGCCTTCGGGTTTTTCTTCTGTCGGGCTAACGGATCTGGCATAAGGGAAAAAGGTGGCATAACGGAACTTATCCGTGATGCTGTGGGGTTCGTACTCGTTGACAACAGGCATGAAGTAGTCCCCACCAAGGAGCCTGGATACGGTATCGACGATAAGATCGCTTTCCAGTTTTACCCCATATTCTTCCAGATAGGGTGTCAGTACCGGTGCGGTTTCGGGATCCGTCATGAAAAAAACGCGACCACCGCTCTGGATGTATTTCTTTATGGTTTCCAATTCGTTGGGGAGCAGATCTTTTTGCGGGCCGGGAATGACGAGTAAGGATATATCGTCGGGAAAATTGTCTTCCAGAGCTAAGGCAAGTTTTTTTACTTCATAGGCCAACTTTTCCAGTTCATCCTTGGCGATGGAGTATCCGTTGTCGCCGGTTTCCTCCAGGCTTGCCTCTCCATGCCCTTCAAGGAAATAAATAACTTTTTTCCCCTCTCTTGATATTTTTATGATGGCATTGGTGATGTCTTCTTCCGAACTGGATGTGATTCGGCTCTCTTTTTCTCCGCATTCAAATATCGTGGTTCCGTCCTCGGCGATCTCGTATCTTTTGATCAGCCCGGGATTTTTGTCCGGGTCGATGAATTCGTATTTAATCTTGTTCGAGTGATAAGAATAGATCTCCATCAGGTGTCCCATACTGGCCCGGCCGTAGTTGCCCTCGCGGAAAAAAAGCTTGATGTTGACGTCATCGTCCAATCCTTTGAGTACGGATACAGACTGGTCTGAAAGGCTGTGAAGCTTCGTTTCGGTGAAGTCCATCCTGTAGTGGTTTTTTGCGAAGAAATAGTTGATGATGGTCAAGATGCCGAGCACGAGGACTATAACGAGAAGCAGGTTGCTGGAATAGATGAAAGACTTTCTTTTGAAACCTTGTTTCAAAAGAGCCAGGTTCATCACGATGTATACGACCAAGACGATGATTCCAAGGGAAAACAGTAGGGCAGGAACAGTTTTTTTGTAAGGCCAGATTCGGAATGACACAAATGCCAGCAATATCAGCGCCAGAGCGATATAATTCAGATTTTTTTTGATTTTTTCCATTTCCTACCTCCACTTTCTCGACTGAATCACAGAATGTGTGAGGAATAATCCTAAAAAGATGAAACTGATGTAATAAACAAGATCTGTTGTATCCAGGATTCCTTTGGTCATATCGTCGAAATGCTGGAAAAAGGAGACATAATTGAGGATTTCTCTCCATATCCCTCCAGCAGAAGAGGAGGCCCAGTTCAAAATCCAGAATAGCAGAAGAGATCCAAATGTTAAAACAGCGGCTACGATCTGGTTTTCTGTTACAGATGAGAAAAAGATACCTACGGCCATAAAGGCCGCACCCATCAAGAACAGACCCAAATATCCGATGAGAATGGGTTTCAGTTCAGGATTTCCGTAGGCAAAAGTGAGCAAGGATAGAATCCCGGTCAGCAGCAACATCACAAGCAAGACAAAAAGACTGGCGAAATATTTGCCGAGGATGATCTGGTTAATGGATATGGGTGATGTGTAAAGCAGTTCATCTGTTTTCATCTTTTTCTCTTCAGAAAAAAGACGCATGGTCAATAAGGGAATCATCAACAGGAGGATGATGCTGATATTGTGGAATAGGGGAGAGAAGACCATCTGGTTGATGTTCATCTGTTGGAGGTAGTAGGGATTTTGAGCCATCTGCATGGACTGGGTATTGAACCACAAGATAAGGCTGTGAAAAAAGAATCCGACCAGTACAAGAAAAACAAAAATGGCTACGTAGGCAATAGGGGATGTGAAGTACGACTTTATCTCTTTTTTGCATATTGCCCAGATGTTTTTCATTGTTCCGTCCCCCCTGTGATAACTCTAAGATACAGGTCTTCGATGTTTAACGAGAGTGGTCTCATTTCAAGAAGTCCCCAGCCTCTTTCCACGATGTATCTTGTGAGGTCATCCCTTTTGTCTTCACCCTTTGTCCATTCGATGTCGTATCCATCATCCTTCATTGAGACTTTGTCGACTCCAGAGATGTTTTCGAAATGTTCTACTTTGCCCTTGCCTCCATCTCTTAGCTTGATGAACACACCATACTTTTGCTGTAACGATGCCGTGAGTTCCTCTAACGATCCAGATGCCATGAGTTTCCCCTCATTGATGATAACCACACCATCACAAGTCTGTGTCACTTCTGCCAAGATATGGGTGGAAAGAATGATCGTGCGGTCTCCTTTAAGCGTTTTGATGAGTTGGCGGATTTCTATGATCTGAGCAGGGTCCAGTCCGATCGTCGGCTCATCCAGGATAAGAACTTGAGGATCATGGATCAGAGCTTGGGCGATGCCCACGCGCTGTTTGAAACCCCGTGAAATGTTTTTGATAAGCCTTCCCCGTACCGACTTAAGTGAACTGATGGAAATAGCCTTTTCCACAGCCTCTTTCCTCTTCGTGGATGGAATCTGCTTGATTTCGGCGACAAAATGAAGGAAAGACTGAACCGTCATTTCTGGATACAGGGGAACATTCTCAGGAAGGTATCCTGTAATTCGTTTGACTTTATTGGGATGTTCGAACACGTCATATCCAGCCACTTTTGCCTTCCCATCCGTCGCGGGTATATACCCGGTGAGAATCCTCATGGTTGTGGTTTTCCCTGCCGCATTCGGCCCCAGGAGTCCCCATATTTGTCCTTTTTCGACTGAAAAACTCAGGTCATGGACAGCCAGGAGATCTCCGTACTTTTTGAATAGATGCTCCACTTCAATCATTTTAAGGTTTCTTTTACCTCCATTCCAAATTTACAGGTTATTGAACTTTTGCCAATAAAAAAACATTACATCCTTGCCGGTTGAGGGATACCCATAAGGGAAAGAACCTTTGTTAAAACTTCCCTTACATATTGGATCGTCCATATCCGGAGGGATTTGATAGTTTTATCCTTCTCTGCAAGGATGGAGTATTTATGATAATAAGCATTGAATTTTTGGCAGAGATTGAAGGCAAATTTGGCCAAATGGGAAAATTCCAGGGAACGCACAGAAAGCTGGATTTCCTCCTCGAACTGGGAGGCATAAAAGACGAGACCCCAAAAGTCTTCCTGTTCTTGTTCAGATAGCGCATCCAAAGATATGTTTTGTTCAGACGTTAAAGTGCTGAGGTCTTTTTCTTCATAGCCCTCTCTCTCTTTGAGTTTACGAAAAATGCTGTTTATCCGGACCAAAGAATACTGGAGATAGGGGCCAGTCTCCCCTTCGAAACTCAGAGCCTCCTCGAAGTCGAACACGATGATCGAATTTCTGGCAAACTTCAGCATAAAATAGCGAAGAGCCCCGGTGGCGATCTGTCGGGCGATAAGCCTTCTCTGATCGGAAGGTAGATCTTGGTTTCTTTTCTCCACTTCCAGAAAAGCTTTCTGTTCCAGCCTGTCCAGCAGATCGTCCGCTTTCACTCCAAGTCCTTTGCGCCCCGAGACTTCCAGGAAATCCCTCTCTCTGTCCTCTGCGGAAATTTTCTGGCCGAGTTCATCGAGGCTTTTTGGAGAGAGGGCGACCATTTCGTAAGAATAATGGATGGATTTTTTGGCTTGATCTAGAAAGCCCAATGATTTCAGCCCTTGAACGACAATTTTCTGGAGATAGGATTGGCGCGTGTCTATCACATTGTAAACCAGGGTTCCGTCCCCAAACGTAGGGGCTGGTTCTTTAGGCACGGCCGTGCTTATCCAGATGGTCTTGCCGTTGTCTTCAGTAAAAGGTTCATAGAAGAAATCTATTTCCAGAAGTCCAAATTTCCACAGTTGATAGGCAATGTCCTTCCCCACGTATGTGACCGTTCCATCAGAACGGACGATGATTTTTTCCCTCTCCTCATAATCTTCGAGCTTCATGACCCAACAGCCCTTGTTCAAACCCTCATCCACGAGATAGATGGCCCCCTTTTCTTTTAAAAGGGAATAGGCTTTATCCCAGAATTTTCGTCCGAGAATGCTGCTCTCGCAGGGCAAAACATCGTAGCTGATATCGATCCGTTTCATCGTTTCGAGATGGGCCCTTAGGATTCGTCTGGATATGAGCTCTGCGATCTCGGCCTCGGGCTGCTCTCCTTTTTCGATCTTTCTCAATATCTCGGATTTCCGGGATTGGGCTTCAGGGTGGTCTTCCAGATAGGAAGAGATACGGGTGTAAAGATCCCAACAGTAGTAATCAAATTTTCCCTCGATCTTCTGGATATCCTCCAGAGTCTTTTTTTCCATGTCCATAAAGCCAAAGGTCACATCCACCACCTGAATGCCCGTGTCATCGATATAATTTTGGATTTCGACGTTTTCTCCCTTGTATAACAGACACCTCCCCAAGGTGTCTCCCAGAACAGCGTTCCTCAAGTGGCCCACATGGGCAGCCTTGTTTGGATTGATATTGGTATGTTCGATGATGATTTTTTTCTCTTCCGGCTGAAATGTCCGTTTTTCGAGAGAGGCAACTTGAAGGAGAAAAAAATCCTGGCGGTTTAAGAAAAGATTGATGAAACCGGGGCCAGCCACTTCGATTTTAGCTACGCCGGGGAGGTCGGATAGAAGCGGAACGATCTCTGCGGCCAGCTCTCTGGGTTGTCTTTTCATCTCTTTTGCCAGTTGAAGAGGGAACGGGAGGGCAAGATCTCCCATTTTTGCCTGAGGGGTATAAGATATTTCCAGTTGGGATTCCTTCAGCGGATATCTATCCATCAGCGATCGACGGATTTTTTCTTTAAGTTTGGCTTTGTATCTAATCATCGGTAGCCATCCATTATAGCAAATTTGCAGAAAAATGGGGACGGCCTTTTTATTCTCTTGCATCTCAGATTATTATATGGTAGTAAATAAATTTCGCAGAGATACGGTATGAAAAGAACACGCCTTTACTCGGCTCATAAAACAGCAGGTGCAAAGTTTGTGGAGTTTTTTGGCTGGGAAATGCCGATCGAATACACTGGAATAATACAAGAGCACATGGCTGTTCGCCAAAAGGCAGGTTTGTTCGATGTCAGTCATATGGGAGAAATCCTGATTTCAGGAAATCAGGCGCTGGATTTTGTTCAATATCTCACTCCCAATAATGCGGCTCGTCTGGATGCAAACAAAGCCCAGTATTCTGCATTGACCACTCCCCAAGGCACATTCGTGGACGATCTTCTCGTTTATTATCTGGATGAAAATGTTTATCTTCTTGTGGTCAATGCAGCCAATACGGATAAGGATTTTCAGTGGATACTCAGCCACAAACAGGGATTTGATGTTCAAGTACAGAACAAAAGCGAAGATTACACGCAAATGGCGCTACAAGGCCCTGAAGCCTATAAAATTCTTCAACCTTTAACAGAGGTTGATTTGGAAGAGATGTTGGGCTTTGCGGTGGAGAGAGGCTCTGTCGTAGGCATAGAAGCCATTGTGTCCCGGACAGGTTACACCGGTGAAGACGGCTTTGAGATTTACTCACGCGCTCAAAATCCGGAAAAAATATGGAACACTATCCTGGAAGAGGGGAAAACTTATGGCCTTCAGCCGATTGGCCTGGGAGCCCGGGATACCTTGCGTCTGGAAGCCCGGCTTATGCTTTACGGAAATGATATCGATGAAAGCACAACCGTTTTAGAAGCCGGGATGCAGTGGCTTGTCAAATTCAAGAAAGGGGATTTTTTAGGAAGAGAAGCCCTACTCAAGCAGAAGGAAGAGGGAATTCGCAGAAAGATTGTCGGGTTTGAATTGCTCGGGAGGGGAATCGCCCGTCCTCATTATCCTGTTTTTGTCGAAAATGAGAAAGTTGCTGAAGTGAGATCAGGTTCATTTTCTCCTTTTTTTCAAAAGAGTATCGGATTGACTTATCTCCCGGTCGAATACACGGAAATCGGGACAGAGTTCGGTATCGACATAAGGGGAAAACGGATCAAGGCAAAAGTCGTCCCTACACCTTTTTACAAAAAAGAAGAAAAACAATAATAACATACACTCAAAAAGAAGAGGAGGATTTTCATGTATCCTGATGATTTTTATTACTCAAAAGATCATGAATGGCTAAGGGTTGACGGAGATAAAGCAACGGTTGGTATCACAGATTTTGCACAAAAACAGCTTGGGGATGTCGTTTATGTGGAATTGCCCCAACCTGGAGCACAACTGGAATTTCATCAATCCATTGGTGTCATCGAATCTGTCAAGGCTGTCTCAGATATCTATTCCCCGATATCTGGAGAAGTCATTGAAATCAATGAGGAATTGAATGATTCTCCTGAGGTGATCAACGAGGACCCTCATGATAAAGGCTGGATAGTCCGGATAAAAGTCAAGGATGAGACGGAATTGGAAAATTTGATGTCTGCATCAGAGTATGAGAAATTCTTGGAGGGCCTGGAAGACTAGTATGAGCTATATCTCTCTTAGCGAGAAAGACAGAAAGGAAATGTTGGACACAATTGGCATTTCCTCTGTCGATGAACTCTTTCGTTCCATCCCCGATAATCTCAAGATCAAACAAAAACTGAATGTCCCAGAAGCATTGACAGAACCGGAACTGGCGCGGAAGATCGAGGAAATTGCCAACCAGAACTCCTATCACCATTTTCTCTCGTTTTTGGGGGCCGGAGCTTATTCTCATGTGATTCCCAGTGTTGTCGATTATTTGAGCAGCCGTGGAGAATTTTTAAGTCCGTATACTCCCTACCAACCGGAAGTCAGCCAGGGGACTTTGCAGATCATATTTGAATTTCAGACCCTGATCTGCCAGCTCACCGGGATGGACATCGCCAATGCCTCTCTGTACGATGGTGCCTCAGGAGCCGCAGAAGCTGCGTTGATGGCACACAGATTAAAATCAAGATCTAAGATTTTAGTGGCAAAAAGTATCCACCCCCAATACAGAGACGTCATACAGACATACACAAGAAATTTAGATTTATCAGTGGAAGAGATCGCATATTCGGATAGGGGAGAAGTTGATTATGAAGATTTGAACAAGAAATTGGATGAGGATACCTCAGCAGTCTTGATCCAATCCCCCAATTTTTTTGGAGTCATCGAACAGTTAGATAATATTTCAGCGCTCACGCACGAACGTCAAGCTCTATCCGTCGTGGTCGTGGCAGAGCCCGTCTCGCTCGGAATACTCGAAGCTCCTGGGAATCTCGGAGCAGATATCGTCACAGGAGAAGGACAATCCTTCGGGCTCCCTCTGAGTTTTGGTGGCCCTTATCTTGGCTTCATGGCTTGCCAAAAGGAATTTGTGCGCCAGTTCCCGGGCAGGATTGCCGGGGAGACCAAGGATGTGGACGGAAAAAGAGGATTTGTCTTGACGCTTTCGACCAGGGAACAGCACATCAGACGGGAACGGGCCACTTCGAATATTTGCACCAATCAGGCCTGGTGTGCGTTGCGGGCGACCATCTTTATGGAGCTTCTCGGAAAAAAAGGATTGAAGGAGCTCGCTTGGCAAAATCTTCAGAAAGCGCACTATACTCTGGATAAAATCACCCAGATCAAAGGGATTAAGACACGTTTCATGGGAGTGTGTTTCAACGAGTTTGTCTTAGAGTTTGAAAAGCCTTGGGCAGATATCGATACATTTTTACAGGAAAAGGGAATCATCGGAGGTCTTTCCTTTGAGGACTCCTATCCTGAGTTGGCAAATTGTGTGCTGGTCTGTGTTACGGAATCCCACACAAAAGAGGATATCGATCGCTTTGTTGGTCACCTTAAAGAGGCATGTCAATGATCCGTGAACCTCTGATATTCGAAATCAGCGACTCGGGCAAAAAGGGATTCCTCTTGCCGAAACTGGATGTTCCTGTGATAGACGATATCTTGAAGGATATCCCATCGAGAGAAGAGATTGACGGATTTCCTGAAGTTTCCGAAACGGAAGTGGTGAGACATTTCACTCGCCTTTCCCAGAAGAATTTTTGTATCGATCTGGGTTTTTACCCTCTGGGATCCTGTACGATGAAATACAATCCCAAGATCAATGAAAAACTTGCCTCGACAAATGAGTTTCTGCGTTCTCATCCCGAGGCTTCGGAAGAGTTAACGCAAGGGAGCCTTAAAATTCTTAAAATAACAGAAGAGCTTCTGATGAATATCACAGGTATGGATGCCTACACTCTCCAACCTTCAGCAGGGGCTCAAGGAGAGCTCGTCGGGATGTTGCTGATACGGGCTTGTTTGGAAGAAAGGGGAAATCCGAGAAAAATCGTCTTGATTCCGGACTCAGCTCATGGAACCAATCCATCCAGCGCTCATGTTTGTGGCTACAGGGTACAGGAGATCAAATCGAACGAATCGGGGACAGTAGATGTGGAGGATCTCACAAAGAACATGACAGAAGATGTAGCAGCCTTGATGGTGACCAATCCCAATACTTTGGGCATTTTTGAAACCGACATAAAAAAGATTAGCGAAATAGTCCATGCCAAGGGAGGCTTTGTCTACATGGACGGGGCCAACATGAATGCTCTCATCGGGATGTGCAAACCTGGAGATATGGGAGTAGATGTCATTCATCTCAATCTGCACAAGACGTTTTCCACCCCTCATGGAGGAGGAGGTCCAGGATCAGGACCCGTAGGAGTGAAGGAGGAGTTAGAACCATACCTTCCTTTTCCGATTATTGAAATAAAAAATGGGATCTTTCATTTGAACATAAAGCGGCCAAAAAGTATCGGAAGAGTGCGAGGTTTCCACGGCAACTTTCTGGTTAATCTCAAAGCGATGGTATACATATTATCTCTCGGACCAGGAGGTCTGAAAGAAATTTCTGAAGTTGCTGTTCTGAATTCAAACTACATCCGCAAGAGCCTGGAAAACGATTATCATCTCAAGTATGAAACTCCCACTCTTCACGAATGTGTTTTTTCGGATAAAATCCAAAAAAAGGATGGGATCAATAACATCGATATCGCAAAGCGACTGATAGATTACGATGTGCATCCCCCAACCATGTCCTTTCCCCTGATAGTCCAAGGGGCCTTGATGATAGAGCCCACGGAAACTGAAAGCAAGAGAGATCTGGATCGTTTCATAGAAGCCATGAAACAGATCGCGCAAGAGTCGAAAAACAATCCGGAGGTGCTAAAAAACGCTCCTCATGTTTCTTATGTGCGGCGTTTAGATGAAACCAGTGCTGCCCGGAATTCTGTCTTGCGCTGGCACAAAAACCGTAACGACAAAGAACAAGAGAGTTAACCAAGCAAGAATGAGTCTGCAAAATTTAATCATGTCCCTCCAAAGATTTTGGGCAGATCAGGGCTGTTATCTGGCTCAACCCTATGATGTGGAAGTGGGAGCTGGAACCATGACTCCCGATACCTTTTTCCGTGTTTTAGACGACAGGGACTGGAAAGTGGCCTATGTCCAGCCATCCAGGAGGCCGACGGATGGGAGATTCGGTGAAAATCCCCACAGGGTACAGAAACACTTCCAGTATCAAGTGATAATCAAGCCAGCTCCCTCTGATATTCAGAAGATGTATATCGACAGCCTGACTTCTTTGGGCATCGACCTCCAGGAACATGATCTCCGCTTCGATGAGGACGATTGGGAGTCTCCCACGATCGGGGCATGGGGGGTGGGATGGCAGGTATTGCTGGATGGATTAGAGATCACTCAGTTCACGTACTTTCAGCAAGCCGGTGGAATCGACCTCTCGCCAGTGCCTGTGGAGATCACATATGGCCTGGAAAGATTAGAGATGTTTTTGGAGGAAAAAGACAACATTTTTGACCTGAATTGGTCAGATGATGTTACCTATCGGGAATTGAGAGTTCGAGAAGAAAAAGAGTTCTCCGAGTACAATTTCAATCAAGCAGATGTGCAGCTGCTCCATAGTTCCTTCCAGAAAAATCATAGGGAAGCGCAACGGCTTGTTGATAAAGGGTTGCTCCTTCCTGCCTATGATATGTGTTTAAAGTGCTCCCATTTTTTTAATCTTTTGGATTCAAGAGGAGCTATCAGTGTCACAGAAAGGGTAAAGATGATTTCCCAAATCAGAGTTGTGGTCAACCGTATCGCTCAAAAGTTCACTTCACAGGAGGTTTCAGCTTGATGGAATTCCTCCTGGAGATCATCACCGAAGAGATGCCTTCCGTTCATGTGAAAGGGGCTCTTATGCAGCTCGAAAATCGCTTGGCGGAAGGTTTAATTGCCAACAAACTTGTTGACGGAAAAGACAGTTTCGGAAAAATTCGCACCTATGGAACCTGTCGACGCTTGATCTTGCATGGGGGCTTTGTCGAAAAACAACAGGATAAACAGGAAACAATTGTCGGGCCGCCTAGGTCTGTCGCCTTCACTGAGGACGGCTCTGCAACACCGGCGGCCATCGGATTCGCAAAATCCCAAGGAGTGAACGTAGGCGATTTGGAAATCATACAGACTGAAAAAGGGGATTATGTTGGAATAAATAAGATCGAAGCGGGAAAACCGACGCCAGACATCCTCGAGCAAATTTTACCAAACATCATAGGTACCCTCTCTTTCCCGAAAATGATGCGGTGGGGCGATTCTTCTTTCAGATTTTCTCGACCGATCAAAAGCATTTTATGTCTGTTCGACCGGAAATCCCTTCATTTTTCCGTCAACGGTGTTCCCGCGAAAAATTTCACCACCGGACATAAAATATACAGCCCCAAGAAGCTCAAAGTCGAAACATTTGCAGAGTACAGAGCTCTTTTGAAGCAGAATGGGGTCGTCATCGATCCGGAAGAGCGCAGAACACAAATCTTGAAGCAAGCAGAAAAGAAACTGGCGCGTTTGGAGGCAAAGCTTCATCCGGACAACCAGCTTTTGGAAAAACTCACGTACGATGTTGAGCATCCGTATGTTTTTTTAGGCTGTTTTCCTCAGGAATACCTCAATCTGCCGTTGGAAGTGTTGAGCACAGCTATGCGAGAAGGGCAGAGATTATTTTCCGTTCTCAAAGGTAAAAAACAGCTTCCGTATTTCTTGGGTGTGGCAGATGCTTACAAGGATCCCAAATTTCTGATTAGAAAGGGAAACGAGAGGGTATTGAAAGCAAGGATGGAGGATGCCAAATTCTTTTGGGAACAGGATGTCATATCATCCCTTAAGGAAAAGTCCAAAAAACTGGACCAGATCATTTTCCAAGAGCGCCTCGGAAGCTACCAAGATAAGACAGATAGATTGAAAAAGATCGTTGCGTACATTGCAGACAGGTTGGAGCTCCAAGCGGAAAAGAACGCTGCAACTGGGGCTGCCGAATTGTGCAAGGTGGATCTGATGACGGATATGGTCCGAGAATTCCCCTCCCTCCAGGGAAAGATGGGAGGGCTTTACGCCAAAGAGGAAGGTTATGCCATTCTTGTTTGGAAGGCCATCTATGAGCATTACCAACCTGTTAGCCTGGATGACTCCTCTCCTTCTTCGATGACCGGGGCCATCCTGTCTATTGCCGATAAATTGGACACGATCGTTGGAGCAACAGGAGTTGGGATCGAGGTGAGCGGGTCCAAAGATCCTTTTGGTATCAGAAGGAATGCCCATGGTGTCTGTAAGATCATCCAGGAAAAAAAGTTGAGCTTTTCCTTTCCTCGTTTGTTGGACAAAGTCATCAACACGATGAAAGACAGATTGGTGAGAGAAAAAGAGGATGTGAAATATTATGTGTTGGATTTCTTCAAAAGTCGCCTCCAACACATATTTGAGAGTCAAGGATATCGGTATGATCTGGTGAAAGCCTCTCTCGCTCCCGGTCTCGACAATGTTTACCATTCCTACTTGAGGTTGGAAGCTTTGGACAGCTTGAAAGATAGCCCTCAATTCGGACCGATGATAAAAATCGCAAAGAGAGTCAACAACATTCTTCGAAACCAATCCCAGTACAAAGTGAATGAGGAGCTATTGCTTGAAAAACAGGAAAGAGAGCTTCACACGACATTTTCTATCATACGAGACAATATCCTTCCTATGATTGCTATCGGGGATTTTGCCAAAGTCCAGAGAATGATATTCCGTATGAGGTCATCGATAAACGATTTTTTTGATCATGTTCTGGTTATGGCCGATGATAAAAGACTCAGAAGGAATCGTTTGGCTCTACTTCAGGAGATAAGTCGACTTCTTAGCCAAATTGCCGATTATTCCCTGGTCGTGATCGAGGGATAAGCAGAAGGGTTACCCGTCAGTTTCGAATTCTTCCTTGGGAGATTTGGATCGTTCGTTTTGGTCAGAGGGTGCGAACTTTTGCTCAAGAGCTATGATTTTCACCAATGAACCGGGATAATTCTGACCCTTCTTTTCACCATACGGTCTAAACTGAGCTCCGATTTGGTATTTGTAGCTCATTCCAACATGTGGAGCCACCCAACGGATAAGTCCGTTGAGCTCCAATGGAATCCTTTCTCCTGGGATGGATATTTTCAGCATTATCGGGGTGCCGATTTGCAACTCCTCTTGAGAAAGGAATCGGAGACCACCCCGGCTGATATCGATTGCTGGACAAAATTCCTCTCCGTATGAAGATTTTGTGAGAAAAGGTTTCTTCAATTTGTAGCTAACAGTTGCTCCTGGGATTTCAAATCGTATACAAGTTCGCCTCTCGATGCCTTCATAATCCATTCAAACCTCCTCTTGTGTGACCAGTTGTGTGTTCTTGCTCTCAAGATTGTTTTTTAGCATATGTCAATTTTATATCAAAAGTCAATCCAAACCGTCTTTATTTGCCTGCTATGTTTCGACACAATCCCAACCTTACCAATAATTGAGTCGCTTGAAAAGCCCAAACCTTGACATTGGACATTTCATAAATTCCAGACAATCAATTGGACTTATATAAGGTTTAGAAATATTTTGCTAGCTAAGGGCAAGAGATTTGTTTTATGAATCAGGTATCAAGAATGTCCAATGTCAAGGTTTGACCCCGGATTACCCTGAATCAGGTATCAAGAATGTCCAATGTCAAGGTTTGACCCCGGATTACCCGGATTACCGACAGAAAAAATACCGAAAGGGAATTTTGGAAAGCTGCCCCTCTAGAATATGTCAATCATTCTGGCAAGCGATGCTTTACCTCTATAATCTGGCAAAAGTATAGGGGCTCTTCTCTCAGGTTTTCCGCCAGCTATTTTAAGCAAATTGACATATTTTTTAACGTGCTCCAGCGATATATTTCCAATCTTTTTTGCTTTTTTCACATATTTCGCAGCATAGATCCCAGATCTCCTCCCAAATACCATGCAGTCGAGAGTTGAATTGCCCATAAGCCTGTTTTTGCCATGGACTCCACCGGATATTTCACCTGATACAAAAAGTCCTTCTACATTTGTTTTCCCTTCGGGATCTGTTTCAACTCCTCCATTTTGATAATGTAGGGTAGGAAAGACCAGAACCGGATCTTCTCGCATGTCAATATCAAATCTATCGAACATTCTTTTCATTCCTGGAAAAGCCTTCTCTATGGTCCCCTCCCCATTTTTGATTTCGATCATGGGAGTATCGAGCCAGATACCTCTCATACCTGTAGGGGTTTGAATGCCTTTATTTTTTACATAACACTCTTTTATGAAAGAAGAGGCTTCTACATCTCTTGGTTCGAGTGGAAAAACGAATGCTTCTCCATCTATATTGACGGGTTGAGCTCCCATACTCCTCAGTTTTTCAGTAAGAAGAAGACCGACTATCTGAGGTGGGTATGCAGCTCCCGTAGGATGATATTGTACTGTATCCACATCTCTCAG
>DAOVBT010000404.1 GCA_030670375.1 Candidatus Aminicenantota bacterium
CAAAGCCCAGATGCTGGAAGAGATCGGGGTTCAAAGTATCGAGGAGTTGTATGCAGACATACCGGAAAATCTTCGCTATAAAAAAAAGTTAAACCTGCCTCCACCCCTTGCGTCAGAAAATGCCTTAAAACGCCACATGGATGAGATTTTTGCCAAGAACAAGACATGTGAGGAAAACATCAGTTTTCTGGGAGGAGGATGTTACAGGCACCAAGTGCCGGCCATCTGCGATGAGATCAATCAACGCTCAGAATTCCTGACCGCCTATGCCGGTGAGCCCTATGAAGACCACGGAAGATTTCAGTCCCTGTTCGAATACGAAAGCCTGATGGGAGAGCTCCTGGACATGGATGTGGTGAATGTTCCAACCTATGACTGGAGCCAGGCTGCCAGCACATCCATCCGTATGGCAGAAAGAATCACGGGCCGGAAGGAAATTTTGGTCTCAAACATCATTTCTCCCGAGAGGTTGATGGTCATCCAAAATTACTGCCATCCCGTCGTCAACGTCAAAATAGTGAAACATTGTCCGGAAACAGGAAAATTGGATCTTGACGATCTCAAATCCAAACTTTCCAAGGACACAGCCGGCATATACTTCGAGAACCCCTCCTATCTCGGATTCATTGAAGCCCAGGGGCAGACCATAGCTGATATGGCCCACGAAAACGGCTCCCTGAGCATCGTGGGCGTCGATCCCACTTCTTTAGGGGTCCTCACTCCCCCCAGTCAATACGGCGCCGATATTGTCTGCGGGGATATACAGGGTCTAGGCATCCACATGTTTTTTGGAGGGGGATTGGGAGGCTTTATCGCCACTCATGACGATGAAAAATTCGTGATGGAATACCCGTCGCGATTGTTCGGTATCACGACAACGACCGTGGAGGGAGAGTATGGTTTTGGCGACGTTGCCTATGAGCGAACCTCGTTTGCAGAACGCGAGGAAGGAAAGGAGTTTGTGGGAACCCATTCAGCCCTATGGGGAGTAACCGCAGGTGTGTATCTGGCCCTGATGGGCCCCGAAGGAATGCAGGAATTGGGAACGACGATCCTGCAGAAATCCCAATATGCGATGAAACGACTCTCCACAATCAAGGGAGTGAAGGTCCCTCGGTTCGATTCTCCTCACTTCAAGGAATTTGTGGTGGATTTTAACGAAACAGGATTCAAAACAAAAGACATCAACAAAGCCCTCCTGGAAAAAGGGATATTCGGGGGCATGGATATATCCGCTGAATTTCCCGAGTTCGGCTACTGTGCGCTGTATTGTGTGACAGAGGTCCTAACCAAAAAGGATATCGACACCCTTGTGGAATCCCTCGAGGAAATCCTCGGAAATCGTCTGTGAGCGGGAGAAAATCATGAAAAAAAACAACACATTCAGGTTGAGAGAAAAGTTTCATCAGGCAAAATGGGATGAACCTGTCATTTTTGAGTTGCACACGCCTGGAGAAAGGGGGGTTCTGGTTCCTGAAGTCGAACAGGAGATCCAGGAGGCTGTGGGAGATGGGCTCTCCAGCATCCCCGAGAACATGAGACGTAAGAGCAAGCCCGCACTCCCCGAAGTGTCGCAGATGCGTGTTTTGAAACATTTTTTGCGACTCTCCCAGCACACCCTGGGAGCGGATTTCAACATCGATATCGGCCAGGGAACATGCACGATGAAATACAGTCCAAAAATCAATGAATCGTTTGTCCGTTCCCCTAAAACGGCCGCAATTCACCCCTGCCAGGACCAGGATACGGTTCAGGGTGCTCTTGAGGTCATTTACATGCTGGATACATTCCTCCAGGAGATCTCAGGGATGGACAAATTCACATTCCAACCAGGGGGTGGGGCAGCGGCAATCCTGGTCATGGTGTCCATCATCCAGAAATATCATGAACTGCATGGAGAGGGCCAAGAGAGGGATGAAATCATCACCACCATCTTCTCCCATCCTTCCGATGCAGCGGCTGCGGCTGTCAAAGGTTACAAAGTGATAACGCTCTATCCGGACGAATACGGACTGCCGGATATCGAAGCCCTGAAAAAAGCCGTCTCGACGAGAACCGCAGGATTGCTTATCACAAATCCTGAAGACACAGGGATATTCAACAGTAAAATATGTGAGTTCACCAAAATTGTCCATGACGTGGGCGGGCTGTGCGGGTATGACCAGGCCAATGCCAACGGGCTTCTGGGCATCACGAGGGCTAGAGAAGCGGACTTCGACATGTGTTTTTTCAACCTGCACAAATCCTTTTCATCCCCGCACGGGTGCGGTGGCCCGGCAACTGGAGCCCTCGGTGTCTGCAAAAGCCTCATCGACTATATGCCCATGCCTCTGGTGGATTTTGATGGGAAAAAGTATTCTTTGAACCATAATTTGCCCCACAGCATAGGAAAAGTGCGTGGCTATTATGGAGTATATCCGGCTGTTTTGAGAGCCTATGTCTGGATCATGAGCATGGGAGCCGAAGGGCTCAGAGAGGTGGCCGAAGTGGCAGTGCTCAACAACAACTATGTGATGAAAAAAATCCAAAATCTAGGGGGTGCTGCCATATCTTATCCGAAGACTCCGGGCAGGATCGAACAAGTGCGGTACACTTGGGAAAAACTGACAGAGGACACAGGAGTGAGCACAGAGGATGTCACCAACCGGATGGTGGATTTTGGGTTCCATCTCTGGTCGAGCCATCATCCCTGGGTCGTGCCCCAACCATTCTCGATCGAACCGACCGAGTCCTATTCCAAGGCCGAACTGGATGAGTACCTTGCCGGTCTGGAGAAGACTGTCAATGAGGCCTATGAAGATCCCGATAAGGTGAAAAATGCACCTTACCAAAGCGTGGT
>DAOVBT010000074.1 GCA_030670375.1 Candidatus Aminicenantota bacterium
AAGATTCAACAAAACAAAAGTAAGCTTTTTTAACTATAATTACCCATTGATCGGTGAACCTCACCATTTCCTAAACTTAAAGATCGCCGCCCTAGAAGATATCGGATGCATGAAACTTGATGCCATTTCTTCCAGAGGCAGCAAACGGGATTTCGTGGATCTCTATTTTATATTGAAAAAATTTAACCTTGCTTTAAAAGAGTTTTTCAAATATTTCGAGAAGAAATATGGCAAGGAAAACTACAACATCTTTCATATCTTAAAAAGCCTGGTTTATTTTGAAGATGCTGATAGAGATCCAGAACTGAATATGCAGGTCCAATTTTCCTGGGAAAATGTGAAAAACTTTTACATCAATGAAATTAAAAGATTCAAAAATTTTTAACCTGCATAATTCAGGTTAAGTAATTGTCTGTCCTTTTTCTGGATAAAAGTCCAAGAGATATGCACTCTATAATTGATATAATAAACAGCCTTAAGGAGAGATCAATGAAAAAACAGATCAGTCGACGGGATTTTATCAAGTCTTCTGCTCAAGCCGGGATATTTTTGGGCATATCCGGATCCAGCCTTTTGAAAGGAAGGACACATGAGACGTTTGACATCCTGATCAAAAACGGGGTGGTTATTGATGGTATCAAAAACGAATTTTACAAGGCTGATATCGGAATCGTTGGAGAGCGGATAAAAAGAATCGGCGATCTTCGAGGGGCAGAGGGAAAAACAGTCATCGATGCAACAGGCCGGGTCGTATCGCCCGGATTTATCGACATCCACACACACACAGATATCGAAATCCTGATCAACCGTAAGGCCGAAAGCAAGATTAGGCAGGGAGTGACCACAGAATTGGGCGGGAATTGCGGATCTTCGCCGTTCCCGATGAAACACCCTCTTCCGGATTACGAGAAGCGTCTGGCAGAGGAGGCCAACATCACGATCGATTGGACCGATCTAAAGGGATTTCATGCCGCAATTGAAAGCAAAGGGACAGCAGTAAACCATGCCACCTTAATTGGCCAAGGCACGGTCCGCGGCTATGTAATGGGGGATGACCAGCGTGAACCGACAGCCAATGAGATGGAGCAAATGAAGGCGCTCGTGGCTGAGGCTATGGAACAGGGAGCCTTCGGGTTGTCGACCGGGCTGGAGTATACGCCAAGCGGCTTTGCCGAAACACCAGAACTTATCGAACTCTGCCAAATCGCCGCAAACTACGGAGGATTTTACGCGACCCACATCCGGAGCGAAGACAAAGCCGTTCTTGAAGCCGTGGGAGAAGCCATCCATATCGCCAAAACCGCAGGCCTCCCCCTGGAAATCGCCCATTTTAAGGCCGTGGGAAAAACCAACTGGTGGAAATTGCCTCTGATGATCGACCTGGTGGAACGGGCTGCGGAAAGGGGGCTGAATGTCACGGCCGACCGGTACCCCTACATTGCCTACAGCACAGGATTGACTATCCTCTATCCCCAATGGGCTTTGGACGGCGGCTTGGAACAGCTCATCATCAGGCTCAAGGATGATAAAACCAGGCAATCCATGAAGGCCGACACACTGAAAAAGGTCAGAGGCTACGGCTGGGAAAAGATCGTGGTTTCCAATCTTCACAAAAAACACAACCAATGGTTGATCGGGAAAAGCATCGGAGAAGCCGCAGCCGAAAAAAAAGCTGATCCGTATGAATTCATGTGCGACTTGATCATAGACGAAGAATCGAATGTTTCACATATAGGCTTTGGCATGAATGAGGAAACCACAGAAATGGTTCTGAAGCACCCTCTCGTGATGCTGGGTTCGGACGGATCCTCCCTTGCTCCTTACGGTCCTCTGAGCGAAGGCAAACCCCATCCCCGGAACTATGGCGCTTTTCCCCGCTTTCTCGGTCATTATGTGCGGGAGAGAAAACTATTAACCCTCCCTGAAGCCATTAAAAAAGTGACATCCCAGCCAGCCGCCAAAATGGGACTGAGCAATCGCGGAACACTCGAAGAGGGGAATTTTGCCGATATCGTGGTTTTTGATCCCAAAACCATCGCGGACAAAGCCACTTTTATCGAACCGCATCAATATCCGGTGGGCATAGACTATGTCCTTGTAAACGGCACGACCGTCATCGATCACGGCAAGCACACAGAGAAACTTCCCGGAAAAGTGCTGTATGGTCCTGGGAAATAGGAAACTTTTTACTCCAAAATTGCGTATTGTATATTAAAAACAAGACACTAGAGGTGCGTTATGAAAACTGCAGCCATTATTGCTATCCTATCGTTGACTCTCTTATCTGTTTCGAGCCTCCAGCTATCCGCTCAAGAAGAGGAAGAACAACCATCATTCTCACCGCGTCATTATCCTGTCAACTTATCCCTCTGGTATCCGGTCTCTATCAATCGCACCCAACACGATTCGGCAAACTTGAACTTCACCCTATTATATGGACGGATCGGAACTGTCAAGGGTTTGGATCTGGCGCTCGGCGCCTCAGCCCTGACCAATGAGCTGAAAGGTCTTCAAATCACAGGAGTTGCCGGTGTTTCTGGCGATTCTACATCAGGCGTCCAGGTCAGCGGTTTAGTCAGTGTCACCGGAGACTATCTCAAAGGAGCTCAGGTATCCGGCCTGATAAACGTCACCGGGGAAACAGGCCAAGGATTCCAGATAGCCGGAGGAATGAATATAACAGGCAACCACCTCCAGGGACTCCAGGCGTCTGCACTGTTCAATATTGTGGGAGAAGAATTACAGGGAGCCCAGGCTGCCGCAGGATTCAATATTGTCGGAAACAGTTGTGTGGGTTTCCAGGCGGCTGGCCTTTTCAATATTGTCGGCGAGAACTTCAAAGGATTGCAGGCATCTGCTCTATTTAATATTGTCGGGGATAACCTGACCGGTGCCCAAATCGGCACCTTCAACATTGCCCCCTACTTTTCCAATGCTGCCCAAATCGGAATAATCAACGTGTCGGCTGAAATGCGCGGATTTCAGTTGGGTATAGTCAATTGGAATGGTGAGACACACGGCATTCCCGTCGGGCTGGTCAACGTTTCGAAAAAGGATGGGCACATTCGATGGATCAACTGGGGAAGCAACCTCAGCGGCATAAATTCCGGCGTCAAGTTCGAGGTGGGGCAGATCTATTCGATCGTTGCGCTCGGATACGGGAACTTCCAGAAAGACAAGGGCTCGGCTCTCTCGTATGCTGGATACTACGGGATAACTGTGTACCAGGATTTCTTTTCGATCGGAGTCGATGTGGGATACATGTACATGGACAACAAAAAAATCTTTAAAAGCAGCCCCGAAACACCCAACCAGCACATCCTGATGGGACGGGCTCATGTCAGCTATGACATCTCCTCAAGTGTTTCTTTGATCGGAGGCGCGGGGCTAAGTTATATTGCAGACCGTCACAAATCCTTTGGCGACGGCAAATTCCGGCCGCTTTTCTTTGTCGGCCTTGAGGCCTTTTGATATTAGACTAAGGTTTTATATACAAGTCCCTCCTTTTTGGCTAGAATATTAATTTGTAAATACTGGATCTAAATTAAGGAAAACAGAAAAAACGAAGGGAGAAATTCCATGATAAAAAAGACCGGGAGATTCATCTTCTACGTACTCCCAGGACTTTTGGTCCTCGTGATGTTCTCATGCTACCCTTCTGGCCCGAGTAGTTCTGGCGAAACAGATGTTGTTATAACGGCATACGATAGCCAATTCAATTTTGGAAATATCCATACCTACGCACTGCCCAATATTGTTTTTGAACTCGAGGGCACAGATGAAGTAAATCATGATTTTGATGACCTCATTTTAAATGAGATCGAAAAGAATATGAATGCCATAGGATATGTCCGAGAAAACAATCCCCTAGTAAACGGAGCCGACATAGTCGTGATCGCTAGCATCGGAAGAACAGACCAAACCTGGGTCGGAGGCGGAGGCTGGTGGGGTTGGTGGGGCGGATGGCCCGGATGGGGCTATTGGCCCGGATATGGTCCTGGCTGGGGAGTCTGGTACCCCTGGCCCGTGATGGGAACATTCTCAACAGGAACTCTCTACGTAGAAATGCTCGATCCGAACGACAGTATTGACACTGATCAGCGGATTCCCGCCCGCTGGGCAGCCGCTCTTAACGGTGTGTTGAGCTCAAGCAGCGACATCACCGCGCAACGAATAGTTAGCGGCATTGCCCAGATCTTCAACCAATCCTCTTACTTGGGAAGATGATCGAAAAACCGGATGACAAAAGGAAATTGGAATATGCAATGAAAAAAACAACCATGATATTGACAAAGGCAATTTCAATAATTGTATTGGCGCTAGTTCTGTTTGCTCCTCTTAAGGCCGCCGATGCCATAACGATTTTAAGCTGGAACATTTCATTCCCATTTGAGGATACAAAGGAATTTTCCCAAGATTCGGAAAGTTTCCTGGGCGTCGCTTTGGAATACAGGGCATTCTTCCATCCGAACATATCCATCGGAGCCTATGCGGGTTGGCATGTCTTTAATGGAGACACGACAAGAACGATTCATGTCGAAACGGAAGGCGATAATGCATACAAAGCCGATATAACGGGAAAACAATTCCGCTACATTAACTCCTTTCCCATTATGCTCAATCTCCACTACTACATCGGGAGTTCGCGCGGAGCACAGGCCTATATCGGATTAGGTGCCGGTACGATGATTATCGAGGAAAGGGTAGAGCTCGGCGTAGTTGCGGCAAAACATACCCGATGGCATATTGCTCTTGCTCCAGAGCTTGGGTTCAAAATTCCGTTAGGTTACAATTTAAGCGGACTCGCCAGCGTTAAGTACCACTATGCTTTTCCAGCCAAGAGGATTACCGGCGAGAAATATCCTCACTCATACCTATCCATTAACATCGGATTTGCTTGGGATCAAAATTTCTTCTATTAAGCTCGGCTTGTGGAGAAATCAGCAATTATCTTTGGGAGATCGGTAGATGAAGAAGGATATGATCGATAGAATAAAAAGGAGAACATTTGCATGAAAATTAAGATCTTGAGTTTATTATTTGTACTGTTTTATTTTGCTGCTTGTACCAGCACACAACTCGTCGTTCCCCCAGTGACAACGACGCCCACGAACGATCACCAGATCGGGAAATTTGTCTGGTATGACCTCCTGACAGATGATGTTTTGGCTGTCAAGAAGTTTTATGGAGGACTTTTTGGCTGGGAATTCGAGGGGGAAGAAAGAGTCGACGCGGAATACACAGTGATCAAACACAACGGGACACCCATCGGAGGGATCGTTTTCAGGGAAGAAAAAAAGGTGGATCATTCTCAATGGCTCAGCTATCTGTCGGTGCCGGATGTAGATAAGGCCGTGGATACGATCAAGGCAAAAAACGGTATCATCTACAGGGAACCGTTCGAGCTTCCAGATAGAGGCCGGGTGGCCGTGGTTACCGATCCGCAAGGGGCTGCGATTGTTTTTATCAAGTCCCAAAGCGGTGACCCTGCCGACAGGGGCCTCATCACGAACAATTGGCTGTGGACAGAGCTTTTCGCTTCCGACGTCAAAGAGGCAGCCGACTTTTATTCCCAACTCGTGGGGTATACCGTAGAAGAGTTCGATACGGGTTTGAAAATTCCCTATTATGTCTTCAAACAAAACGAAACTCTCCGTGGCGGCCTGCTCAAAATTCCCTGGGAAGGGGTAAAACCGAATTGGCTTCCCTACGTGCTGGTGGATGATCCGGGAAAAATCGCCGGTCAAGTGCAATCACTGGGCGGCCAAGTGCTCATCGCCCCAGACAAAGACATCCGCCAAGGGAGCGTTGCGCTTATCCAAGACCCTGCGGGCGCTGTTTTTGCCATCCAAAAATGGCCGATAGAGTAAAAGAGGAGAGCACAATGACAATAAAGAAAATAATAATTATCATTACGATGGTTTCGATTGTAGGTTTGATGCTGCTCTCATTCGGCTGCGGGCCAGGTCACGTTACGGTTGGTGTTGGCGTTGCCGTTCCAGGTCCATGGGTGGGTTATCCCGTTGGGTATCCGACACCTGGTCCTTGGGGAGGCTACCCCGGCTACCTCCACATCCCCACTCCTTTTCATCCCTTTTTATAGGGGTTATAGGTAAGGGGTTTTATAGGCTTATAGGGGGTCAGACCGACCTAAGTTATTGATTTAATTAAATTAAAGCCAAATATCAGAGCATTCTTTCGTCTAAAATGAGCATTTTTGGGGCCAAAAACGTCTATCTAAAGTGGATAGACGATCGATGCCAAGAGCAAAAAGACATTTTGATTCAGGACTTTTTGGGACCATCTCAATGCGAGTTAAGAAGGCGATTGTCGGAAAGAGTTCAAGAGGCAATACTTTATAATGGAAAAAGTGAGATAGCATACAGGGGGTAATTACACAAATTGTTATCTTTTTTGAAATTCATTAAGGTTGCTCTTGATAAAACTGGAGGCTTGAATTTTTCCCCATAAATTTTCAGGCTTTTTTTCTTTTTGCTGATTCCGGCTTTAATTTCAAAAGGATATATTATTTCGTCGAATGGAACAATAAAATCCACCTCGGCTGAACTTTTACTTGTCCAATAGTAAAGTTCTTTAAAACCATTGGCGATTAGCTCTTGAGCGGCGTAATTTTCTGTGAAGGCACCATTATATTCCGAGAAAAGCCGGTTCCCTTCAATAATTGTTCTCTGAGACACATTTAGCATTGCTCCTAACAGTCCTGTGTCCAGCAAAAACAGCTTAAAGATATTGTTTTCTCGGTATCCGCTTAAAGGCAGTTTCGGTGATTTAATGTTATACGATTTATAAACTAATCCAGAATCTGAAAGCCATTGAATGGCTTCGCTATAGTCTCTCGCTCTGGCATTTTTCGATATCTCAGAAAATTTGAACTTTTTATTTTCTTTGGCCAAGTGATTAGGAATCGAATTCCAAGTGTTTGTTATTTTTATTGAATCAGGTTTTGATGCATATTTGGAAAAGTCCATTATGTAGGAAGTAAGGATTTCATTCTGGATATCCCTGACTTTGTTAAGATCCTTATCTTCTTTATATTGAAGAATTGCTTCTGGCATACCTCCTACAAAGGTGTACATTTTTAAATGTTCAATCAATGCTTCATGAAAGCTTTTTTCTATTGGATCAAAATTGGATTTTTCGCTCAAAAAAGCCCTGAGTTGAGTTTTTCCTATCCCGGCCAGATATTCTCCTAGTGAAAAAGGATAAAGAATGAGAAAATTGACCTTGCCCACAGGAAATGGAGCCGACTGGCCTAATTTAACGCCAAGTAAAGAGCCTGCTGAAACAATGTGATATTCATTGGCATTTTCATGAAAGTATTTAAGAGAAGTGAGTGTCTCAGGGGAGTTTTGGATCTCATCAAAGATAATTAATGTTTTTTCCGGATAGATTTGTGTTTCAAGATAGATAGAAAGTCTTTCGATAATTCTATGCGGCAGAATGCGGCCAAGAAATAATTCATGTAGCGAAGGGTCTTCTTCGAAATTGAAGTAGGCAACATTTTGATATTCTCTTTCCCCAAACTCTTTTAAGATATATGTTTTGCCTACCTGACGTGCCCCCCTTAGAAGTAATGGTTTTCGGCGTGGCAAAGATTTCCAATTCAATAATTTTTGATAAATATCTCTTTTCATAATAATTTTATACTTAAAAATGTGAAAATAATCAATATATTCGTCAATTAATTGTGATTTATATGCAAATAAATATGCAAATAACGTGAAATAGATACTCTTTTACATCCAATAATCGTGAAAAAATAAAAAAATAATCATTCTAAGCGGCTAAAATTGTCCTATTTTTAATTTAACTTCTTATTTTTCAATAAGATAAGTCGGTCTGACCCCTAATAACTACCAGGTTCCGGCACCGATTTCAAAAACGTAAGTCAATCTCTT
>DAOVBT010000026.1 GCA_030670375.1 Candidatus Aminicenantota bacterium
TCTCGGCAAACCCAGCCCGACGTCTCGCTTGAAACCCAGGTGGTACCCGAACGAATCGAACACGCTTTTTACCGTCGGATACAAAATGGACAATTTCTGGTTTTTAGACAACTTGAACGCCAGTGTCTACACACTCCGATCAATCCTGGAGACCCAGGGAGATAATCTGAGGGAAGAATCTCTAACTCTGAAAAAGAGAAACCTGGCTAAGGTGGAAGGCACAAATTTCGGCTTTAAGGCGCGTGGTGGAAAGGCCCTGGGAGATATGCACACGTTAAGCTTTGGGGTCGATTTTTTCGGCCGTGCAGACATAAACGACAAAAACACCGAATGGTTATATGATGAGAGCGGCCATCTCACAAGCCAGACCGAGGAGACATCCCTCAAGAATGCCAAGAGGAGCAATTTCGGATTTTATGTCGACGACAAAATTCAGTTTTCCGATTTTTTGACTTTGCACGTCGGAGCTCGTTTCGACATCGTTCGGACGAGTAATCTGGACCTTTACGGAAGTCGTTTGTCGAGAAATGATGAATTTTTTTCCGTTTACCTAGGCTCTATGTTCCAAATCACTCCCACTCTGTCTTTTCTGGGCAATATCGGGCAGTCCTTCCGGTTCCCGTCCGTCAGCGAGCTTTTTTACACCGGTTTAACCGGCCGAGGAACCGTTTTCGGCAATCCGGACCTGACGCCAGAAAAGAGCTTGAACTTGGATATCGGATTCCGGTACCTTCATGAAAAATTCTTCGCTTCGCTTTACGGCTTCAGCAACTCTATAGGTGACATGATCCAGAAATTTGGCGGAATCGAGGAAGAAGAATACTTTTACCGCAATCTGACCAGCGGCCGTATCTATGGCCTAGAGGGAGAATTTTATTTCCCTTTGATGAAGAACGTGGAACTTTTCATCAATTTTCATCATATGATGGGGAAAGAAAAAGACACGGATGGGGCGCTCAATTATATTCCTCCCTCGCGGTTGACTTTTTGGGGAAAATACTCTCCAGGCAAGTTCTGGATCGAGCCGAGAATAACCCTGTCATCGGCAGTGAAAAATCCAGGTCCTCTGGAGATCGAAACCGATGGCTATGTGCTTTTCGATACCATCTTCGGCTTCAAGGTCAATCAGCATTTGAGACTCGTGGCCGTAACGCAGAATATTCTCGACCAGACCTATCGGGCCTCAGCGGATGAAGCAGGCGTAGATGCCCCGGGCCGGGGTTTTGTCTTCAGAGCTGAGTATTCCTTCTGAGGCCCCTATTTCAACATCGGGTCCTGGCGAACGGCAACTTTTCCGTTGTATGTTTTTCCGTTGACAGAGAGTTTGACGGCATAGGTCCCAGGCTCAGCTTCTGTTGCGCCCATTCCTCGGCCTCTTCCACGGAACCGCATGAAACCTCCGAACCCGATCGTTTCAAAGGCCTTCCTCTGTATTTCCGCCGCTTCCCTGTATGTGAGACCGGGCTGTTTGAGCTGTTCAAGCGCCTTTTGCACTGTTTTTTTCGGTTCTTCCTCCACTTCCGGTCGCGAAAGAATCCTGTCCATCATTTGCTGCATCTGCGTGAGGTTCTGCTTCAACTGCGCTTGCGGAGGATCGAACCGCATATCCCACATCAGACGGTTCACTCCCGCCTCGGCTTCCTTGATGGAATATTTCGTCTGCAGGTTTCCTGTCGCATCAGAAATTTCGACCTCCACGGGACCGTCTGGTTTGTCCTTGAGGTAAAAGTTGATCGCCACGCCTGGGGCAGGATTTTCCCCTGCAAAGTAGAGGTTTCCGCGGCTGTATCCTCCTCTTCTCAAGGTGAGCCACTGGGTCCCCGGACGTCCGTTTTCAAAAAGGTGAGCTTCTGCAGACAGGACTTTGTCCGTGGCCTGTTGAAGAGGGGTGATGTCATCCAGAATCCATATGCCCCGGCCATGAGTGCCTGCGATCAGGTCGCTGTCCCGGGGGTGGATCACAAGGTCATGGAAGGCTACTGTGGGCATGTTAAGACTCATATTTGTCCAAGTGTTGCCTCCATCTAAGGTATAAAACACGGCAAATTCTGTGCCGACAAACAGCAGGTTTTTATTCTTCAAGTCTTCGCGGACGACGTAAACTGGCCCCCCATCCGGAAGGTTTCCGGCAATATTCGTCCAGCTTTCGCCGTAATCGGTGGTTTTGAACACATAGGGCTTAAACCGATCGCTCCTGTGCCCGTCAAACGTGAGGTAACATGTGCCCTCGTTAAAACGAGAGGCTTCAACACGGCTCACCCAAATCCCATCTGGAACATCCGGGACATTTTTTCTCATGTTTGTCCAAGCTCCACCATCATTACGTGATATCTGGACATTTCCGTCATCCGTGCCGACCCAGATGAGGCCGGGTGCTATCGGGGACTCAGAAATGGTCGTGATAGCGCAGTGGATTTCTGCCCCTGTCTGATCGAGAGTTATGCCGCCTGTTGGTTTGCTGTGTTTATCCGGGTTGTTGGTCGTCAAGTCAGAGCTTATGATCTGCCAGTTGTCGCCCTGGTTAACCGATTTGAACAGGTGGTCTCCGCCAAAATAAATCGTATGGGGATTGTGCGGAGAAATCAGGATGGGAGAACTCCAGTTTTGTCGAAAGGGAGATCTCTGGCGCCCGAACATGCTTGGCCTTGCCTGCTGCTGAGCTTCAGGTTTTCTCTTCGGGGCTGGAGGCGCATGCTCCTTCCAATTGTAGGTGTTTTGCTGGGATGGCCTGATCCGGAGCGACTCCCTGGTTTCCACATTTACCCTGAAGATATTACCGCCCTGGCTTTCACCGTAGGCAATGCGCCAGTCCGTGGGATCATTCTGTGTGTAAAACCCATCCCCTCCTCCGACATTGAACCAGAAATCGGTGAGGATCATCCCCTCTCTGCTCATGCTGGGGCCGCACCAGGTGCCGTTATCCTGCAATCCGCCGTACACATAATAGGGATTACGCATATCCGCGCTTACGGCATAAAATTGAGCCACACAGAGGTTGTCGAACAGGATCCATGTTTTGCCGTGGTCATGGGTGAGGGATGCACCCCCATCCTGGCCGACATAAAAGCGGTTCTTGTTGGTCGGGTCGAGCCACATGGTGTGGAAGTCGGGGTGAAGTCCTTGAATGGTTTTAAAGGTTTTGCCTCCGTCTTCCGAATACTGCATGCTGGTCGCCAAATAATAGACCAGCTTGTCATCGAAGGGATTGATGTAGATATGGCTGTAGTAAAATGGACGAACGTTTATCCGGTTTTGATACATCCAGGTTTCCCCGCCGTCTTCGGACCGGTAGATACCGGTGCCGAGTTTGGACATGTCATCATATTCGGGATTGGGTTTCTGCGTTTGACCTTCCCGTATCGAGCGCTGGGGTTGGTAGCTGTGTTCCACAACGGCCATCAAGACATCTGGATTGCTGCTCGAAATCGCCAGTCCGATTCTCCCCAAATCTCCCTCTGGAATCCCTTCAGTTAACTTGGTCCAGGTTTTTCCTTCATCTGTGGTTTTATAAATGCCGCTGTTCGGTCCTCCCGAATCGAATCTCCAGGGTTGACGCAACCGCTGCCAGAACCCGACGTAGAGACTGTCCGGATTTTCGGGGTGCATGACAAGGTCGATGGCCCCGGTTTTTCCGTCGTCCGGCAGCCCATTAGTCAGCTTCAGCCAGGTCTTCCCTCCATCTTCTGTCTTGAACAGACCACGGTCTCCCGAGTAGCCCCAGGTGTGCCCGGTCGCTGCGGCATAAACGATATCAGGGCTGGTGGGATGCGTGAGGACGCGGGCGATCGTATGCGTGGTTTTCAAACCCATATGGGTGAAAGTATTCCCGCCATCGATGGATTTATAGATGCCGTCACCCCAGGCAATGCTGTTACGGCAGCATTCCTCTCCTGTGCCGATCCAAATGATATTAGGGTCTTTCTGGAAAAAGGCCACATCGCCTATGGATGACGATCCGTATTTGTCAAAAATCGGCTCCCATGTCGTTCCCGCATTTACGGATTTCCAAACACCCCCGGAAGCGCTCGCCACGAGCACCTGCGTGAAATCGCCCTCCAGGGCTTCAAAATCCGAGATCCGGCCGATCATGTTGGCCGGTCCGACATTGCGCCATTTGAAATCCTTGATCAAGCTTTCCTCGGTCGCCTGGGAAAAGATCGCATTTGTCAGGCCAACAACAAGGCAGAGAAGAAAAATTGCCCGTAAAGTTTTTCTAAGATACAAAGCCATAGCTTGCCTCCTGCGGTTGGATTGATTATGTTTTCAAACTTCGATGGAACATCTCAAATATTGAACATGGAATAAAAAATGCCTGCATTAAAACCAGACATTATATAAAAAAGTTGTAATGGACACTACTGAAAAATTACCTCCAGCGGGCTAATTTCCTTTGAAGGGTTTGCCTGGATATCCCGAAATTCTTGCCATGTGTTGCTGTCCGGTTCACCAACCCTAAAGGTGTATAAACCGGGAGCGAAAACCTTGGGCTGAAAAAACTGGCCATTCATCCGCAGCGCATACACCATCTCTCCTGTCTGCTGCCGATAGATTTGGATCACGGGATTGACTTGGCCGGTGACTCGGATCTCGGGCAGCCAGGCCCGGGCTTTTTTCCCGTAGTTATCCAATTGGTTGATACGGATGGGCCATCCAGGAAAAGGATTGTCTTTTGCCGGATCAATCCAATAAGGCCAGTTAGCCAACTCGATATCACGGCTGTTTTTGAAAAACGTGATGACACTGTAACCTGTGGCCAACTCATGGTGCCTTACGGGATGGATGGTGGTTTTTTGAGGATTGGCGATGGCGTATACCGTGACCTTGTTCCCAAAGCCATCCTCAAAATCGCCAGTGTACTTCGGACTACCGGCTTTCCGGTTTTTCCCGGGAAGCGACGGCCACCAGCGCCGCGGGAAAAGGTTCCCGGTTGCAGGCGATGCGATGACATAGCATGAATCCCGCCAGTCCTCCACCCCGTATTGGCTGGTGTTGGCCAGGTGCTGGTCTCCCACGATATGGGTGGCAAAAGCCTTCCGGAATCTTTGGATGGCCTTGTCCCGTCCAACCTGAGGCCATCCGTTGGAATCAAAATCGGCGACCAATTTATCCCCCTCCACATAAGTCCCTGCATCGGGTATCTCCAATCCGGGCACGACCCCATCGCTTTTGGCTGACTCCGGAAGGGTGGCCACATTGGAAAATAAAGTCTGGGACACGGCCGCCTTCATCCAGGTTTGATGGGACCAATCTCCTGCCCAATTATCCAGAAATTTCAGTTGGCGTTCGCCGAGGAGCACTGCATCCTCGATCCGTGATTTTCGTTTCACATCCCACGCAGGATTCTGGACCCATCCGTTAACAATATCCGCTTCGGGGAGCATATTTCTCGGGGCAGATTTGAACTTTCGATCCTCGAGAATGGCGATGCTCAAACCGCCAACATTGCATTCGGTAAAATACACGCCGATTCCCTGTTCGACCGGCTGCGGATCATACGGATCGGGCAGATGGCTTGTTTGGGTGGTCTGGACCATATTCACGAATTCCGGAGACATCCTGTAGCCTCCGGCATCTTGGGCTTCGACCCCTGTTAATCCCGAAGGTGTGGCTTTTCCTCCGGCTCCCCAAATATTACCATGATACACGTCATGATCATCGGGGATGGCAATGGTAGGCACCCGAGTGGAGAGATCTTTGTTGGTGATACACCAGAGATACCATTTATACAGGTAGTCAAGAAAGGCATGCTCCCGGTCAGCTCGTGTCGGGGAAGCACCCTCATACACCTGGTCACCCGCAAAAAACATCACATCCGGTTCGTGTTTTTTCAAGCGTTCCACCAGATCGGCGTGGGGATACAGAACTCCCCAGTCCCAAGGATACCACTCCCCATCCACACCACTCCAAAAGCCACGCCCTGGCCTGACAACCTGCTTCACACCGCTCATCGAAATCATCACCAGCTTATCCTTATCAACAGGATCTTTTTTGATAATTCCTTCCAGGACATATTTTTTTTCCTGCTTTCGATTCAAAAAATATTCCACACGAAAAGGCACATCCCTTTCATGGTCCCAGTTCTCGACCCGGAAAGGGACCGTATAGGAGGGATGAAGGAGTGTGGACGTGACTGCATGTTCCCAGGTATCCGAGCCCTGGATGTACAGATCGACCTGCTGGTTTTCCGACTTGGACAAAGGCATAAACTGAACGGTCAGCTTCAGAGTCCCACGACTCAAGGTGTACAAGGCTGTGACCATCGGGCCCAAGTGTCGACCCGGAAAGCGCTCCAGTTTAGACCCGGAAATCTGCCAGTCTTGAAATGCAAAACGGTTGTCCGTTTCCTCGGCATACCCCCCATGGGAAACAAGCGCTATGTTTCCCACAAACCTGTCCGGGGGCAATCCCTGAATGACCAATCGGGATAGATCATCGTTACTGGAACCATCGACTGCCCTAAAAATCAGGTTGCAGCCATTTTTTCCGGGCTTTAATCTCAATTCCAGCCGGATTTCTTTCCAATCTACAGGATCCTTTTCCTGATATACCAGATACTCATCCTCTTGCTCATAATCCCGGATAAACAGTCGTCCATATCCATCACACCCTACAAACAACCCGGCCTGTTTTCCGTAAGAATGATGGATGAGCGAAGCCGACCGGTAATCCAGATCCTTTCCTGCACCCAATAAAAATCCTGCTGCTTCGTCCGAATCTCTCTCGCCGGCGAGTTTTCGCACCAAAACAGAACTTTTTAGATTTCCATCAGATTCTTTAAGCCTCATTGTTGTCAGATGAAGGGTTCGCATCGGAAGAGAACTCAAACATTCCAACTGTCCGTTTGCAACCTGCCAATCCTGTAGGCGGTTGGCCCACAATTCCGGGCCGGTCCAGGATCCATCGGGTGAAAATTCCCATTGGCTGTGGTATTTCGGGCCCTTAGAGACGGCACAAAAGGATAGCAACAGCACAAAACTCACGAGGCAGAAACAGATGAATCCGCATTTCCCATTAAAAAATTTAGACATGTCAAGCTCTCCCTGGCAAGATAGCCCGAATATATCACAGGCATGTGCACCACCGCAATCTTCCTTGACCGGGATTGTTTAATTTCCTATACTCTTGCCGACGTTCAATCCGGAGATGGAGGGCCAAATTATGGTCAAAGCTTCCCACGATTTTCAGGTTTTCGCCAAACCGACCGGTTCCATCTGCAACCTGGGCTGCCGCTATTGCTATTATCTAAAAAAAGAACATATCTATCCAAATGATGAGTCCTTTTGCATGCCAGACATCATTCTGGAGGAGTACATCGTCCAACACATCGAAGCATCCGCAGAACCGGTGATCCGCTTTTCCTGGCATGGTGGAGAACCGACCGTTTTGGGACTGGACTATTTTCGCAAGATCGTAGCGATACAGCGAAAATATCAACCCTCTGGCCAACGCATTGTGAACGGGATGCAGACAAACGGAACCCTCTTGGATGAGGGTTGGTGCCGGTTTTTGGCTGATGAAGGTTTTTTTGTGGGTCTAAGCCTGGATGGTCCACAGGAGACGCATGACCGTCACCGCTTGACAAAAGGAGGACAACCGACATTCGATCAAACCATACGAGGATACGGACTCTTGCGTCAACACCAAGTCTCTACCGATATCCTGTGTGTGGTGAATGCTCATAATGTTCGGTTTCCTACAGGGGTATATCGGTTTTTCAAGCAGATCGGAGCCAAATACGTGAGTTTTTTGCCGATGGTCGAACCGCAACAAGGAGCAAATGGAGGAATCAGCCCTCTCACCGTTCCGGCTGATGCTTGGGGCGATTTTCTCTGCATCATCTTCGATGAGTGGGTAAGTCAAGACATCGGGCAAATTAAAATACAAATTTTCGAGGAGGCTTCCAGAACAGCCTTTGGGCAGGAGCATTCTTTATGCATCTTTCGGCCGATTTGTGGAGACATTCCCGTCGTTGAACATAACGGAGACTTTTATTCGTGCGATCATTTTGTGGATGCCGAACATTGTCTCGGAAATATCATCGAAACTCCGTTTGTCGAACTTCTCGAGAGTCCGGCCCAGCGATCATTCGGGAAAGCCAAGTTAGATTCTCTGCCCCGCTATTGCCGGGAATGTGAAGTTAAGGCTATGTGTAATGGAGAATGTCCCAAGAATCGCTTCATCCGGACACCCGATGGCGAAGAAGCATTGAATTACCTATGCTCAGGATACAAACGCTTCTTTTCCCACTGTAAGCCTTTCGTCAATGAGGTAGCTGCCGAATGGCGCCGTCAAAGCCATTAGGTCTTAAGCTTCTCCTTGAAAAACGCGATGGTTCGCTCAAACGCCAACAAGGATGCTTCTTTGTTGAACCGAGACCCGGTGTCGTTAAAAAACGCATGCCCGCACCCTTCGTACATGAATATCTTGTAATCCACTGAGGCCTTCTTAAGAGCTTCTTCGAAACCCGGAATGCCTGCGTTAATCCGTTCGTCAAGACCGGCATAATGGCAGAGCAAAGAGGCTTTGATCTTGGGGACATCTTCTGCGGTTGGTTGTCTTCCATAAAAGGGTACAGCAGCAATCAAATCCGGAGAGTTCACAGCCATTTGGTTTACCATGCCACCGCCCCAGCAGAAACCCATGCAACCGACTTTTCCTGTGGATTGGGGATGTGTTTTCAAATACTTCACCGCAGCCACATTATTTTTTTTTGTGGCTTCGCCATCCAGCTTTCGCATCTTGGACCGGGCTTCATCCACATTATCTTTAGGAGTTCCCCCAAGCGGAGATAGGGCGTCAGGAGCTATGGCTAAAAATCCCTCTAGAGCCACACGTCTGTTCACGTCTTCGATATGAGGTTGAAGCCCTTTGTTCTCGTGTATCACGATCACACCGGGCAGCTTTTCCTCTCCTTTTGGCCTTGCCAAATAGGCTATCACTTCGCTTGTTTCGCCGGAATATTTCACATATTCCGTGTGCAGGCGAGAATCATCTTCGGCGACGATTTGGGCTTTGGCATAGAAGCTTTCAAAAAAAGGCAGCAGGACCACAGCAGCCGCCGTACTCCCGGCAAGTTTGGTCAAGGTTTTAAGAAATTCCCTGCGGTCTAGCCGGCCATTCGTATAGTCATCGTACAGGTCGACTATTTTTTGATCCACAATCCTTTTTTGGTTTTTAAGCATGAGAAACCCTCCATAAATGGAATAAGAATTCACTTCGTGTTAATGGAAGTAACACAAATTTCCCCTGTGTGTCAACGAGAATGAACCGGAGCACTGCGTCCCTGTGATTTGTATTTCTCGAGCAAAAGGGTCAATTGATCCGCGATGTCCGGACGCTCTTCCCAGAGATCGATCTGTTCATAGGGATCGGATCCCAGATCATACAACTGTCCAGGAGTGTTTGGATCGGGACGTTCACCGGCAGGTTCTACCCAACCTCCCGAAGTTTTGTTGTCGCAGATGGGTTTCCAGTTTCCATGGCGAATAGCAAATGTTCCATTCTCAGAATGGGAGACAAGGGCATCCCGGATGGGATCTTCTCCCTTTTTCCCGAGCAAGGCCGGTAGGATGTTATAGCTATCCGGCCCCGCTACTGCGGGCAGATCTGTGTTGAGGATCGCCGCGCAAGTCGCCATCAAATCCATGAGACAGATCATCTCATCGCTTGTAGATCCTGATCGAATCCTTCCTGGCCAACGAGCGATAAAAGGGACCCGATGCCCTCCTTCCCAGATATGGGATTTATACCCACGTAGCAATCCGGAAGACCGGTGCCCCTTAGCCCCGTGCCGCGGGCCGTTGTCGCTGGTCACGATAATCAATGTGTGGTCCGCCATTTTCAGCCGATCCAGGGCTTTGAGGACCTCGCCCACGCACCAGTCCACCAAAAAGACCAGGTCTCCCCTCGGTCCTTCCTGGCTTTTGCCTTTGACAAAGTCAGGCGGGAGCCATGGGGCATGGGGAGATGATAGGGGCAGATAGATGAAAAAAGGGCGCCGGGGATTCTCCTTCTGTGAGTTTTCCATAAATTCTATGGCCTTCCGGGTAAAAGTGGGATCGACATCCTCAAGATCAAATCCCTGGGCTATCCAGCCTGGACGAGGACGAAAGTCCGCGTGTTTGCTCTTATCCACAAAAATGGACTCATCGGGGATACCTACGGGATATCTGTTATTGATGTATGCAAAGGGCCCATCGATCGTCGAACAGGCCGCGGTATAATAGGCCTCATCAAAACCAAGGTCCACCGGTCCATCTTGGATAGGCTTGGTGAAATCGACATTCATCCCCTTTTCGGGGTCCCCATCCTGCCAGGAGCCGCGCCACATTTTTTCTGCATCTTTCCATGTGGGTGTAAATCCATTTTGCCGAGTCCAGCCCAAACCGAGGTGCCACTTGCCGAAACATCCTGTCCTGTACCCATGCTGTTTCAATAAAGACGCTACAGTCAGACGGTCCGGTTCGATCAAAGGAGGCGTGTACCCGCCGACCACCCCCCGTTTCAACCATGTGCGCCAACAATATCTCCCTGTTAGAACGCCATACCGTGTGGGAGAGCAAACCGCAGAAGGAGAATGGGCATCGGAGAAGCGGATTCCTTGTTTTGCCAGCCGGTCCATGTTGGGAGTGGGAATCTTGGACGCAGGATTGTACCATTTCACATCCCCATACCCCATATCATCGGCCATGATAAAGATGATATTTGGCCTTTTTCTGAACGTCGAAACCTGGCAATCGCTCGCAGCAATTGCCGCCGTGCCCAATCCCAGCATCTTCAAAAAGTCCCGTCTATGCATTTATTATTTCCTCCTTGGCTTTGTCACGCTTTGGTTCCAATACGTTTGCATGAATTCCAATGCCTAATTTCATGCTTAAATTTGAATTTTTTTAGGGTTCAAACTGTCCCTCTCAGAAACCTTGGAAACGTCATTTTCCTCCAACCGATTGAATGATGATCTCCGTATCCCGATCAGCATCCAGTTGGAGCCAGACCACCAGGTCGTATCGGTTAATCCGCCGGATGTGGCCATACCGGAAGGATTTCCCTCGAGGAATCAGCTTCCCGTTCACAAAAATTTCCGCATCACGATTTCCCCAATTTTCCACCACAAAAGCTGGATTGACAATGGGGGAATCCGGATTGGCTTCCAGGATAAACTGCAGTTTTTTTTCGATTCCATTCTCTAATCCAGAAATCACATAACACCGTTGAGTCAGGTCATACTGTGCGATGGCGATCCCTTTTCCGACGATTACCTTAGGCGGAAACAGCCAAGAACGTCCTAGAGGAACCAAAGACTCGGCATCGCCCAATGTAGCACCGTACATCCAGGCCCACCAGTAGGTCTTCCCTTCCCCTTTGTGAGGTGGCGGACCACCCCAGGCAAGTGAAAAATGTGAAGCTCGGTCAGCGGCCTGACAATAGCGACCGTCAGACGGCACTTGAGCCACCGGCCAGTGATTCCACCAGGGAAA
>DAOVBT010000176.1 GCA_030670375.1 Candidatus Aminicenantota bacterium
CCTGATTTGTACCACTGGAGTTTGTTCAAGATGATATCTTCTGCACTGGCTAGATACAAATCCTGTCCCTTTTCTTCAGTGACCTGGAATTTTGTTCTGCGGGCCATTTCTTCATGTGAATGATCGTCATCCTTTGAGAGAAAGACATCAATTTTAAACATAGTTGAAAGATGAATGGCTTGAAAGGAAGATTGTTGTCTGACAGCCTCCTTAATTCTATCTTTATCGACATAAAAATCTTTTTGAAGTAACTGAACTAAGGAATCGATGTGATGTTGTCGGATATCTGCAATGAGGTCTACGTCTGCCGTCGCTCTTGGAATACCGTAAAGGGAACTGGCTAATGAGCCGACGACATAGTAATGAATCCGAAGTTTTTCAAAGACGACCGCGATTGTTCGTGTTATTTGGACTGGCTCAGCAAGTGTCATTTCAATATCCTTCTTTTTGAGGATCCCAATTAAAGACACGGATCATTGTTTCTCTATCCAACCAGAGAGAGGCCAAACGAAGTTTTTTTTCTTGCTCCGGGATATCACCGTATTGTTTTCGTATCCTGGACAGGGCGAGCTGCTGTATTGCCTTATTGAGTTCACTTACCCTTTTCATCTTTTCCCATGGGGGCATTTTGCGATATCCTTCGACTAAAATCTCTTGGATGTGTGATGGCATGTCATACATTTGGGATAGCTGCGCTTGCTGTCTCTATTTATACATTATTTTCAATCAAGACAAAAGTCGGTTTTTTCCTTTTTTTCCTTGATTTTGTCTTTTATGAATTAGATAGCTTGGCGGCCCCAATCTTCCCAATCTCCCAAGTTGAAATCAAAGCCTTTGTAGTCTCTGGTTCCTGCTGCAGCATCCATCGTATGTATCGGGTTCAGAGGAAGCGCATCAACGATTCTCGCTTTGATAGTCAAAAACTCCAGAATAGGTCCCATGTCGACGCCCGGATACTTTTTTGCCAACTCTTCTCCAACTCTCCGATATTCATCCAGGATTTCGGGCGAAATGACCAGTTCAATCCTCATCTGTGTCCTCTAACTTTGGCAGTAGTTTTGGTGATGTCAGAAAACTTCATCTTGGCTCGCTGGCGAGCATTTTGGATGAGATGATCGAAGTCTTTCATGGAAGGTGGAGCAATTGACAATGAAGGAATCCCCGGTTTTGAGGCCGATCCGTTTTCGTACTTCCTCTGGTATAATGACCTGCCCTTTGGACGACAATTTTGTAGTAGCCACTTTGCTCATTTATGCCCCCTCAAAATAATCTTACTGGTAAGAATATTCTGTAATGACCTAACTAATGCAAGCATAATATTAATAGTTAGCTGTCAAATATTGATAGGAAGAACTTGGCATTCGGTCTAAATGTGGTAACATTAAAAGACCGGAGGTTGTGGCATAAATATTTCAGAAGATATAAGGTCTATCACTTACCTTAAATCTAAAGCCGTTGATCTATTGAAACAGATTAACGATACGCACAGACCTGTGATAATTTTTACGACACACATCGTTTTGGTCAGCCTCAGATTCGTATTTATCACAAAAAGGGAAAGGGGAAACGAATGCCTCGATACCTGCTGAAATGTGGATGCTGTGACGAGAAACTGGAGATACACTATTCAGATGATGGGCTTGAGATCGGCGGAGTGAATGGGGCAATACAAGACTGGCAAGAAATCTTGCTTCCACTTTTGTTGATTGAGCATAAGGGTGATAAGCTAATCGATTGAAAGAAAGTGACAGCCAAGATAACCGAGCCATAATTGCCGGCAACATTTAGGAGGTTTGAAAAAGTCCTTCTATTGGTCATCCTGTTCGTTTGGATTGCCGTGTGTCGGACCTCCTTAAATTTAACACGAGATCCTTTTTATGAGTCATTTTTCGAGAAGACAAGCCTTATTATGACAAACGAAGAAATAAAGATCTACAAGCACATCCCTGATAAGGAATCCAAGGAAGAGTTTATCCCTCCGTTCCCGCAGTTATTGTATTTTTGTTTGGTGTCGGCCGTTGCGATTTTTGTGAGCGGAATCTTGGCCGGGGCCTTGAAAAGATACGCGGGCTGGAAGACCGGATACACACGGAAAACGCTTCACTTCCTGATTTTTTTTTACCGCTGTCGGACTCCACATTTGGGGAGGAATGCCGGTTTTTCGAATCCATGGCCCGCGAAAAGGATTATCCTCGTCGAGGTTATTTTATCGTCGTTCCTTATCTGACCACAGCAGCAGGAGGCTTGGTCTCCAACCTTTTTTTTGGAGGGTGCGCCATCATGGGATATGCCCTGTGTGGAGCGGCCGACGCCATCGCCGAACCTGTCGGCGTCCGGTTCGGAAAGCACAAATACAAAGTCCCGAGCTTAAGAAAAGTTACCGTGGCAGAAAGATCGCTGGAGGGAAGCTTTTCCGTTCTCGTTGTCTCGTTGACTCTTTCTTTGTTTTTCTTTGTTTATCTTTACCAGTTTCCAATTGCAAAAGCTGTGATTGCTTCGGCGGTCTTATCTCTTGTTATAGTTTTTGTCGAAGCCCTTTCTTTCCACGGAGCGGACAATCTCACCATCCAAGTGGCGGCCAGCGGGCTGGCATATCTTTTTCTGAATATCTGGGCATAAGGATTTTTTTATTCGGGATAGAAGATGTTGCCCTCACGCCTGAACGATTGCGGCGAGGCTTCAAAACCACCTCTTTGGCTGATCAGACCGAAGAGTTTTTCCGAAGATTCTTTGCTTAAGGTTGTCCTGTCTTCTTTGTCGCCCAGATCTGCAAGCTTCCATTCTTTATAGTCCTTGCAATACCCGCTGTCGTAAGCGAGGAGAAAGGCATTCATGCCGCATATGAAAAGAGACGGCAAGATAGCTTGGACAGAATAAGGACAGAGGAGAAGAATCGATGTCGGAAATAATCCCTTGTTGATTTGAGGGAGAAGGAGATCTATGGCGATGTCTTTGGCCGATGTCATGATGTAGACACTGCATCCAGATTCCATGCCTTTTTTGGCGATTCTGTAGATGGCACATCCCTGGCAGACATTTTGCGTTTCCCCTTTTTCGAGATACAGGCAGTCGTGGTTTGCCCGGCCCGAGGGACATGACCGGGTGTTGTCTTGTGGATCGTATGGTTTGAGGCAGAATCCCAGGCCAAGCATGGGGCTTGTCTTTTGTTGCCTGATTTGATCTTCAAATGTCTCCTCATTCGGAATAGCCAAAAATTTCTGGTACTGAGGGAAGAGATTTTCCTTCGACTTGATGAAACGGTGATAATCCCTCAACCCTGATGCCGTTTTTAACGGGTGTTTGAGCATGGCTTTAAGGAAAAAAAGACGGGCATATTTCTTGAAAAAACTCCGATAGGCAAATTCCCAGATGTGGAAATGGAGGAATGATTTTCTGTCGAGCGTATAGAATAAACGATCTAACATGGTCAGCAATCCATACTTCTAATTAGAAAAATGAGAGAATATTATTTTACATGAGAAAGATACGGGTTGCGAGTCGTTATTTGATGTAGATGGTTTTAAAGGACGGGCGACGAGCGTATAGTGCCTCACGGAGCCGGGGCTGTAAGCCTCGGCTCCAACTTCATCAATTGACAAGTGTGAAAGATGTAGTAAAATGTAATACAGGAGAAGCAGATGAGGACCGTTATTTCCGTTAGTTTTTCAGAAGAGATGGCTGATGAGCTCGAGAAAATAGCCAGAGCAAAGGGGCGCACGAAAAGCTCCCTTATAAAGGAAGCCTTAAAAACATACTTATGGGAAGAGAAATTCAAAGTCATCAAAAAGAAAATCGCACCAAAAGCAAAATCAAAGGGACTCGTTACTGACGATGATGTTTTTAGAGCTGTCTCTTGAGAGCTGTTTTTGACACGAATGTTCTTGTCGCGTCATTTGCAACAGAGGGGCTCTGTTCGAAACTTCTCCACAGAGCTAACCGCAAAAACTTTGAATTGTTCCTCTCTCCTTTTATCCTTCGAGAATTTACAGAGACACTGGAAAAAAAGATAGGTCTGCCTCATATAGAAATTGAAGGGGCAAAGGAACTTCTCATGGAGGTGTTGAAATCCCTCGATCCAAAAAATTGCGGGATTGAGGTCTCAGGCGTTTGTAGAGATGAAGATGACAACCAGGTGCTTGCCTGTGCCATTGCGTGCAAGGCCGAGTACATCGTAACCGGAGATAAGGCTCTACTGACTTTAAAAACTTATAATAAAATCAAAATCGTCTCTCCCCGCGAGTTCGAATTGCTATTTATCTGAACTTGACTTTTATTTTCACTTTGGTAAACTGAAAGTAAGAAAATATCTGACTATTAGTTCATGAAATGAGAAAAAGCGATTTCAAATTGGCATTGTACAGGGCAAAAAGCACTGTTTTCACCTTTAATGAAATCGCCCTCCTTACTCAGGATACAAACAGGAATACCCTGAAATCTAAAATTCATTACTACGTAAAAACTGGGGTCATCAAGCAGGTCAGGCGTGGCATATACGTCAAACCCGACTATGATAAATTCGAACTAGCCACAAAGATCTACACACCTTCTTACATAAGCCTGGAGACCGTTCTCCAACAATCAGGAGTGATCTTTCAGCTCTACGAGAGGATTTTTACCGTGAGCTATCTCTCCCGCGCAATTAGTGTGGACGGACATGAGCTGGTGTATAAAAAAATTCAATCGGGAATCCTCCTTAACTACTTGGGCATCATCCAAGAAGAAAATTATGCAATAGCGACAACAGAAAGAGCCATATGCGATTGCCTTTATCTCTACGGAGATTATCATTTTGACAACCTGGACGATGTAAAAAAAGAGAATGCCTTGAATATAGCTTTGATTTATGGGAACAAAGAGCTTGTTAGGAGGATTCACAAAATATTTGGATCATAAAGACATGATAGACATCTCCCGCCATAAATTCGTCCTCGTTCAAATCCTCAAAGATATTTATTCAGACATTTCGATAGCCTCCCTTCTTGGATTCAAAGGGGGGACAGCGGCTCATCTTTTCTACGACCTTCCCCGCTTCTCGGTCGATTTGGATTTTAGCCTCCTGGACCCAAAAAAAAAGAACGTCCTCCTGGAAACCATCCCCTCCATCCTGGGCAGGATCGGCAGAATCAAACAACAGAGAGAGAAGAGATACACTCTTTTTTTTCTGCTTTCCCACGGAGAAAATGAGCGAAACATCAAAGTAGAGATATCCAAACGTATTTTCCCTGACCACAATAAAGTTATGTCCTACTTGGGGATCCCCATGCTGGTTATGACCCGGGAGGATCTGTTTGCCCACAAGCTCGTCGCTCTTTCAGATCGGAAATCTCC
>DAOVBT010000085.1 GCA_030670375.1 Candidatus Aminicenantota bacterium
ACATTTTGTATTTGCCGAAGTCTTCGGGTTGTAAGTTTTCCAGCCACTTTTTGAGCTTTTCCGAATCTTCCAAATTTTCATCGAACTTCAAGCTGTGAGCTTTGCTGACAACGGATTCTTCGACAAAGATGGGGGCTTTGACACGGAGGGCCAAAGCGATAGCGTCGGAAGGACGAGAATCGATAATAAGAGGATTTCCATCCTGTAGACAGTGTATCATGGCATAAAAGGTGTTGTCTTTCACATCGTTGACGACGATCCTCTGTATGTTGATACCGGTTTTTTCCAGGACTGTTTTCAGAAGATCGTGTGTCATCGGCCTTGGGGTGGCGATGTTTTCAATTTTGAGAGCTATGGCGTTCGCTTCGAACACCCCGATCCAAATCGGGAGAATGCGGTCGCTCTTCGGATCTTCAAGGACCACGATGGGCATTTTGGAAAGGGGATCGACGACCAGGCCCTTTATTTTCATTTCGATTTCCATGGTGTCCTCCGCTTCAACAACTAAATATATATTCCCGACCTGGGCTTGTCAAGAAACACAGCCAGAGTCAGCTTGTCCTGGACTGGCTTGGTTAGGGAGAACTACTCCCGTTTGCCTGATATTATTTCGCTGATATTCACTTCTGGGCCTGCGATTATCAAACGGTCTCCTTTTCTTATCATTTCGTTCGCCGAAGGAATGCTTATGGTTTGTGGGGGAAACCTTCTTTTGATCAGGAGCACATCGATGTGATGAAGGGCCTTTAAATCAAGGTCCTTTAAGCTTTTGTTCCAGAAGGCATGGGGAGCATCCATTTCCATAATTTTGTATCCTGATCCAAAATCGTAAGATTTCGTCTGAGTAGTGAATTTCAATTTTTGCACAAGGCCTGCAGCGGCTTCTCTTTTTAAGATCTCGTGATTGTAGGCTTCGATGACATCCTTTCTTTTGACGACGCCAGCGAATTTCCCGTGTTGGAGCACAGCGATCTCGGCCACATCGGTTTGGCCAAAGATGTTCATGGCATTTTCGAGGTTGTCTTCAAAATCGAGATTGATATCCGTGACGGCTAGATCTTGGGCGATGACGAATGAATCGACGATGTCTTTTTCTTTCAATAGATTTTTCAATTGATTGAGCGCAAAACACCCGATGTGGTTGTTTTCCGCATCTACGATCTGGAAAGAATGATGCTTGCTTCCAATCACTTGATCGATGATTTTTCCCACACGTTCGGTGTTGTTGAAAAGCGTGTAATCGTGGCTGATGAAATCTTTTACGGAAAGAGACTTTAGGATATGTTCTTCTCTTCCCTCTTTGAAGATGATGCCCTGGCGTTTAAGTTTCATGGTGTAGATGGATTCTTTGTGCACGCCAACAGTCATGAATGAGGCGATGATACATGAAAGCATCAGTGGAAGGATGATTTTGTAATCATTGGTCAGTTCGAAGATGATGATTATGGCTGTAATCGGAGCATGGGTGGCGGCAGCCACGACAGCTCCCATGCCGACCAGAGAAAAGGCTCCTGGGGAGGATATGGATCCGGGAAAAGCAGAATGAAAAAAAGACCCCACGAGATTACCTGTCATGGCTCCAAGAAAAAGGGAGGGAGCGAAAATTCCCCCAGAACCTCCGGAGCCGAGAGTCATCGATGTGCTCAACACTTTTGCCAAAACGAGGAGAAAGGCCATCCAAAAGCCCAATTGGTTTTGGAGACAGGCGTCGATACCTTCGTAGCCCACGCCGAAAACTTGGGGCAAATTCAACCCGATGATTCCGACAATAAGACCGCCAAGGGCAGGCTTAAGAAGCGGATGAATGCGAAGATTGTCAAACCTGTCCTCTAGAAAATACAGGACTTTGATGAACACTATCGCCACCAATCCGCTGAGAATCCCCAGCAGAAGATAGGGGCCTATTTCCCAAACACTGCTCAAGGAATATTTGGGCACAGTGAAGGCGGCAAAATCTCCGGTGATCAGACGTGAAATCAAAGTGGCTATGACGGAGGCGATGATGATAGGACTGAAAGAGTAGACACCGAACTCGCCAAGCAAAACCTCTACGGCAAAAAGAGCTCCGGCGATAGGAGCGTTAAACGTGGCCCCGATGCCAGCTCCTGCTCCTGCAGCCACCAAGGTTCGCATAGCCCGTTCTTTGATATGGAACAATTGTCCGAGCGAAGAAGCAATGCTGGCAGAGATTTGGACGATGGGGCCCTCACGGCCGGTTGAACCTCCTGATCCGATGCAAATGGAAGAGGCAATAGCCTTGATTATGGCCACTCTATTTCGGATTCTCCCACCGCGGAAAATCAGAGATTCCATGATTTCTGGCACTCCGTGGCCCTTGGCCTCTCTGGCACCATAGTAGATAAGAGGAGCAATGAGCAATCCCCCGGCCACTGGAATCAGGAGCGTTAGATATCTCGGTTGGGAGAAAACAGCCTCGATGATGTTGGGCTTTCTCCAGAAAAGGTCCTGGAAGAAGTGTATCATGAACTTGAAAAGCACAGAAGCAAGCCCTGCCAATAATCCTATCAAAACCGAAAGCAAAGACAACCGGATGTGCTCACTGAAATCGCGGTCTTTTAGGCGGAATTTCATCTTAATTTATACAAATCCCTAAGAAAATCATATTTTGCACACATTCAAAGCAGAGGGATTATTATAGTCGAAAAAGGAATTTAAAAAAAAGGTTAAACCTATGAATAGTTCAGGTTAAAAGAGTTTCAGCTGGCCCTGCGCCTCCTCCTCGACCGTATCCTCATCAAAAAGACGGATCTTCCCGAACTCTCCATCATGGCCGGGGATGATTTTGACCTGGCCTTTCCTCATCCGATCCACGGCAACGCTCACCCGTTCAGGAGAAAGGCGTGCCAAGTCTTGGATCGGAACTTCGGTGAGGATCTTGTGTTCGTTACCGACTTCGTGGATGAACTTGAAATACATATCCCAGACGCTTTTGCATTCGGCTGTCTTAGAGAGTGCCTGAGCCACGAGTTCATTCAATGGGATGAGGTTTTTGTACGGGATTCGGGTCGGTGAAAAATCTCCTTTTTCTCTATCGGCCAAGCTTTCCACACGATGCATCACTCCTACTGTGAGTTTTTTTCCGCAGCGCGGGCAGATGTATTTGTGCTGGATGGTTTCTTGAGGAGAGAAGATCACGTCGCATTTGCGATGGCCGTCGTAGTGGTATTTGCCTTCTTCTGGAAAAAACTCAATTGTGTACAGAAACTTTTCCGGGTCTTTACTCTTGATGGCATCCACCAGGGCATCATAGCTGAATTCCGTATCGAATACATTGGCTTCCCTGCCGATTTTCCACGGGGAATGGGCATCGGAGTTGGATACCAGTGTGTAGTTGTCGAGATGAGAGAGCCGCCAGTTCATCGGAGGGTCGGATGATAAGCCGGTCTCCAGGGCAAAGATAAACGGTGTCATCTCTTCGAAGCATTCTTCGATCGTATCAAACCCCGAATTGGCCCCAAATAGGGAAAACCAGGGTGTCCAGATATGAGCTGGTATGACTACACAGCGCGGGCAGTTGTTCGCCACTATTTTCACAAAATCTTTGGCATCTAGCCCCAGGATGGGTCGTCCATCCGAGCGCAGGTTTCCGATACAGGAGAGTTTGCTGTTCAGTTTGTCGACGGATTCAAAATCCGGTGCCAGCACGAGAATGTGAATCTTTCGGACCTTTCCTTTTTTGGAATAGATGAAGCTGATTTCAGCGGTCAGGATGAAAGAGACATCTTCTCTCGAGACGGCTATGTTTTGAAGGTGTCCGTTTTCTGGCGGCAAGATGTTTTTCAGGCGGAAAAACCCGTTTCCTGCAGGCTCCAACTTTTCTTTTGCAAGGAAAAGCCATTCCGGATGAGTAAAATCTCCGGTAGCCAGAAGAGAAATGCCTTTGATTTTCGCCCAGTATGCCAGTGTATCGAGTGAGGTTTCTCGAGAGGTAGCTCTAGAAAATTTGGAGTGGATGTGGAGATCGGCCACATACTTCATCTTGAGTTGTATCAAGTTTATAAAATTAACCAGCGACTTTTCAAGAAAATACTTTGACAAATTGAAAATAAATCCAGATTTTCACATGATTGGCCTGCTGTGGCTTAAAGTCCGTGATCCTGGCAATAGAGAGAAGGGCTTTTTATCGGTTCCTAGAAATGCTAAAATATAACGTAAGAAAGCTGATCTTTGATTGTTCATTTTGAGGTCTCTTGCGTAGGTTTAAAAACTGAAATAGGAAACGAAAAGTAAAGACAAGGATATTGAGACGAAAGGAGAGTATTGTGAGAAATAATCCATGGAATGTGAGATTCGTTGCAAAAATCTGTCTGATCCTGTTTGCGTTTAGTCTGGTGAATTGTGGGGGAGGCCTCAAGATCGAGCTCGATCCCACGAGCAAAGATTTTTACGAAACGGCCCGTTTGATCATGACAAAACAGGAGAACAAAATATTCAGACATCTTCCCGATAAAGAATCAAGGGAGGAATTCATCGAAGATTTCTGGGCAAAACGCGATCCTGATTGGCAAACGGAGGAGAATGAATTCAGGGAAGAGTTTTACCGCCGGATCGAGTATGCCAACTCTCGCTTTTTCGAGGGACCTCCAGGATGGAAAACCGACAGAGGGAGAATGTACATCTATTTTGGCGCACCGGATAGAATGGACCAGGATCCGATGAGCAACCAGCCGGGCATGAGGGGATGGATCTTGTGGGTTTACTATCGGTATGGATTTGCCGTGTATTTTTTCGATCGGAGAGGGGATGGCCAATACAATATCGAACCGACACCGGCAGAGTTGGGGGGAGGATTAATAGGAGATTTCACATATGCTCTCGAGCTTGCCCGGTTGGGATTTACCCCCCAACAGGATAGCATGGTCGAAAAGTTCATGAATTTTGACCTTGATTATGACAAGCAGGATAAGGAATTCGTCATATCTATCCCAACAGAGGCCCTGGTTTTCGAGGAGGAGGAAAGTCTCCTCAAGTTGGATCTGGAGTTTGAATTTTTCATATACAAAGACGAGGCGGGTACTAAGGAGAAAATGCAGCATACCGAACATTTCGAAACCACGGAAGAAAAGATTTTGAATAGGAAAGAGGTTGTCTTCACGATCCCAAAAGAGTTGGAGCCGGGAAAATATTTCGTCGATGTGATTATCATGGTGAAGCCGGATATCGGCAAGGTGAGAAAAATCTTCAACATTAAAGTCTAACAAAAAAATACTCCTCAGGATGACCGAGACGTCAGCAAGAACCACACAAATTCTTGCCCTAATGATGATTATCTCTGTGTTTTTGTGTGGCAACCAGATCAAGGAAAAGGATCTTCCCTCGAAATATAGAGATTGGCTAAAGCTGGTGAGCTACATTATCCGGCCAGAAGAAAAAAATGTTTTTATGCAACTTAGTAATGATCGAGAGAGAGATGTTTTTATCCAAACCTTCTGGAAGCAAAGAGATCCCACTCCCGGCACTCAGGAGAATGAGTACAGAGAGGAGCATATCAAGAGATTCAGTTATGCCAACGAGTACTACAGACGGGGTTCACCACGCGAAGGTTGGATGACCGATATGGGGAGGTTCCATATCGTCCTGGGCTCCCCTGTGAGCATCGAACGTTTCGACAACCAGAAAGGCCTTTACCCGGCACAGGTCTGGTACTATTACGGGGAAAGGGAGAAGGGACTACCAACCCATTTTGGTATCGTGTTTTTCAAAAGGAGTGGTGCAGGGGAATACAGGCAGTATGACTCTATTTCCGATGGGCCTGCGGCCCTGATGATCGAGGGAAGGAACCTCGACCCGTTCGCTTATGAACAGACCTATGAAAAGCTTTATGAGCTTGCGCCCACTCTGGCGCTCGTATCCCTCAGCATGATTCCGGGAGAAATCCCGTTCAACTACCAGCCATCTCTCCGGAACAACATCATCATTGCCGATATTTTGGAATCGGCAAAAAAGGATATCAATCCGGTTTACGCCACACATTTCCTGAACTACAGGGGAATCGTCAGCACGGATTACCTGACGAACTACATCGAAAGCGATGCTGAAGCCGCTTTGATGGCGGACCCGATAATGGGATTGAATTTTCTGCATTTTTTGATCGTGCCACAGAAAATTTCCGTGGATTATTACGAGCCCAAGGACCAGTTCTTTTGCAACTTCACTTTGAATGTCAATATGAGTCAGGGCGAAAAAACCATATTCCAGTATTCCAAAGAATTCCCGTTTTATTTTTCCCAAGATGAGCTGGATAAGATAAAGGCCAGTGGCCTGGCCATCGAGGACTCTTTTCCCGTGGCAGAAGGGAAATACAAGCTGACCGTTCTTCTGATGAATTCCGTCGGGAAAGAATTCACGATATACGAGAAGGAGATGGAAATCCCCGAGAAATCCGGGGAAGCATGCTTGATGGGCCCGTTTTTAGGATACCGGTTCCAGAGCTACGCCAGAGATGTGCACATTCCCTTCAAAGCCTTAGAGAGCAAGTTGGCGATGGAGCCCAAAAAAACCTTTGGTGCAACCGATTCCCTTGCTATTCTTTTTCTTGTGGACAATGTGAACCAGGAACTCTGGGAAACGGGAAAAGTGGAGATGCAAATCCATGGGCTTAGGGAATCCAATCCCTCAGAGAAAAATTGGGCCTTTTTGCTGAAAAGCGCTCCGTTCGGGAAAGTACTGAAAATGACCCATGTGCTTCCGGCCCGAGAGCTTTCCCCCGATTATTATGATATCCGTCTTCGGCTGATTGGCGGCGACGGGGATATAATCGATAGCGAGTCGAACCATTTTGTTCTATCTGCAGCACAAGCCGTGGCGCATCCGACGGCCTATGCCAAAGGGATTCCCCTTGCGCATAGCTACGCCTATTTTTACATGCTGGCATCTCAATACTGGAAAACGGGTCAGCTTGAAAAAGCTGAGGACTTTTATGGTAGAGCATTTGAGATGAATCCTGGCTATAAAAAAGGATTGCTGGAGTACGCTAATTTTCTTTATGAATCCAAAAAGTTTTCGGAATGTTTGCATTTGATAGAAAAAGTCAAGAACGAAAAAGATCTGCAGTTCAATTATTTCTTGATAAAAGGCAGAGCTCATATAGGGTTGGAAGAATATGTTCAAGCCATTGCAAACCTGGAGGAGGGGAACAAAATCTACAACAGCGATACCACCCTTCTCAATTCCCTCGGGTACTGCTACCACAAAACCAACCAGAGAGCTAAAGCTCTGGATGCCCTAAAAGCATCCCTTCGTCTGAATCCCCAACAAGAGGACATCAAAAGACTCATTCAAGAAATAGAAGAAAAAAATTCAATTTTAATTCTCAGCCACGCGGTAGAGAGAATGCGCCATCATCGATTGTGAAAATCCCCTTGGAATTCTTTATCATTAAACAATTATATATATAGTAGGTGATTGAGTAAAGTGCATAAGAATGATAAAAAATATCCAATTTTTTGGAATATATCCAATTTTTTGGAAAGAAAGAAGGGCGATTTTTTGGTTGAAGAAAGCTAAACTGTTGATTTAATTATAGATAAAGATAATTAAGAATGGAGAAAAACTTGGCATAGAAATTGCTTATTATATTACATATATCTTATAATAAGGATGTTTTACCATACAAAGATAAAGGAGGTGATAATAGAGTTAGATAACAGAAAAAAACAAGATAATGG
>DAOVBT010000043.1 GCA_030670375.1 Candidatus Aminicenantota bacterium
TTGCTGATATAGGGTGTCCCCAGATGGTCGGCGAGGATGTATTGAGCACGACTATACAAAAGGGTAAGAGATCCGGATTAACATTGGTAATGGAACATAGGTTTGGAATGTTCACGCGCAGTTCCGCAGCCGCCGAGAAGAGCGGTGAGGGAATGGCGTTAAAAATCTGCACGAGAGCAAAACCATTCCTAAAAGCCTGTATAAAGCCTTTTGATATCACGGAAATAGGGATGCTTCCTCGCCCTGCTTGCTAAAAGGTTATCGAACTATTAGGGCTGGCGGAGAGGGTGGGATTCGAACCCACGGTCCCAATTTCTCGGGACAATCGCTTAGCAGGCGATCCTGATCAACCACTCCAGCACCTCTCCACCGGATGACTCTGGACCCAATTGTAACACTTTTTCAACCAGAGTCAACTGGCGGAGGGAGAGGGATTCGAACCCCCGTCACGATCACTCGTGAAGCGGTTTTCAAGACCGCCGCCTTCAACCACTCGGCCATCCCTCCGCAGTTTATACGATAGGATAATTAATTCTTTCCAGTCCGTCCATATAAGGACGCAGCGCCTCCGGGATAAGGACAGAGCCATCTTCCTGTTGGTAACACTCCAGGATGGCGCTTACTGTCCTACCGATCGCCACCCCAGAACCATTCAGCGTGTGCACGAACTCGGGCTTACTTTTTGGTTCTCTCCGAAAGCGGATGTTCGCGCGCCTTGCTTGAAAATCTTCGCAATTGGTGCACGAGGATATTTCCAAATACTTGTTTCTATGGGGCAACCAGAGCTCCAGATCATAGGTTTTTGCTCCAGCAAAACCCATATCCCCGGTACACAACACGACCGTACGATAATGGAGGTCGAGCCTTTTTAACACGTCCTCGGCATCTTCAGTCAGCTTATCCAATTCCTGATAGGATTTCTCGGGGAGAACAAAACTTGCCAATTCCACTTTGTTGAATTGATGTTGACGGATCAACCCGCGAATATCCTTCCCGTAGGAGCCGGCTTCGCTCCGGAAACACGGAGTGTACGCCACAAACCTATGAGGCAACGATTCGCCGTCCAGTATTTCTTCCCGGTAAAGGTTGGTAAGAGGAACTTCGGCTGTGGGAATCAAGTACCACGGATGCCCTCTCAGTTTGAAAAGATCATCCTCGAACTTGGGCAGGTTCCCTGTGCCGATCAGGCTCTCTTCGTTGGCGATAAACGGTGGGATGACTTCCTTGTATCCCTTTTCTTTGGTGTGAATATCGAGCATAAAGTTGATCAATGCCCTCTCGAGTTGGGCTCCGGGCCCCAAATACACGGCAAACCTCGAACCGGCCAGCTTGGCTGCACGGTCAAAATCCAGTATCCCCAACTTTTTGCCGATCTCCCAATGGGGTTTGGGATCGAATGAAAATACCGGTTTTTTGCCAAACCGCCTCACTTCTTGATTGCTATCAGAATCCAAACCCTCGGGAACGGATTCATCGGGAATATTCGGTATATCCAACAGGATCTTTCTCAGCTCCTCGTCTATTTTTTTGTACGCTTCTTCCAGATCTTTGATCTCATCTGAAACTTTTTTCATCTCTTTGATGAGAGAACTCGGATCATCCCCTTCACTTTTCATCTTTCCGATCTGTTTGGAGGATCTGTTCAGCTCGAAACGCAATGTTTCGATCTGTTGCAGAAAGACCTTTTTTTCTTTCGCCAGTTTTAAAAACTCTCCAAGGTCGAGGTCTACACCTCGAAAAGCCATTTTCTTCACGACAAGTTCTGGATTTTCCTCGACAAATTTCACGTCTAACATGCGCAAAATTATAACACATATAGCGATGTTTTCAAAAATCTCTTCACTCCTATGAAGATTTTTAACGCCATTCCTCATCAACATTCTCGGCCCTGCGGAACTGCGCTACTTTACACTTACCACACTTTAAGGTTTCGGCCATTACTCAGCAACACACAAAAGCTATTCCAGTGCTCAAACAGTCCTCGGGTCCGACTTTGTCGGATTCCTTCGAATATTGAATCGAAAAGGCTAAATCTTCAATATCGTTCAGAGGATTTATAAAAACATCTTAACGATCGGGGGATATGCTAGTTGACGAGGAGGGGCAGATTAAAATATAGTTTAAAGAGATGGAAGATCGAGCTCAAGACAAGAAATTCAAGGGATACATCCAGGTTTATACCGGAAACGGAAAGGGGAAAACCACGGCCGCCTTGGGTCTTGCTGTACGAGCAGCCGGCCACGGCTTCAAGACCTATTTTTGCCAATTCCTCAAAGGCCAAGATTACGGGGAGCTATCCGCCATCCAAAAGCTCTCATCCCTCATAACCATCGAGCAGTTTGGCCGGAAGGGTTTCATTCATGTGACCGAAAATCCTGACAAAGAAGATATCGAAAGAGCCCAAAAAGGTCTGCGAAAATGCACCAAGATGATGAAGTCTCGCAAGTATCGCATTATCGTCATGGATGAGGTAAACGTGGCCGTTCATTTCAACCTTTTTTCGGAAAAAGAAATCCACAATTTTCTGGATGAAAAACCGGAAGAAATCGAAGTGATCTTGACGGGAAGGTACGCTCCCGAGTCCTTTATCGAACGGGCAGATTTGGTCACAGAGATGAAAGAGATCAAACACTACTACAAAAAAGGGATTCAGGCCCGCCAAGGGATCGAAAAATAATTCCCCCGCATCGATGAAAAAAGAAAATTTCGAAAAGCTTGTGGAAGAAGCTCTGGTTCACCTACCAAAAAAATTCAAGAAACTCATCGACAACTTGGTCGTGATCGTGGAAGAGGAGGCTCCTCCGGAGGTTTACAGACAAACAGGGAGTCCCCCCTTTGCAAGGATACTGGGTACCTACCACGGCGTTCCTTTCACGCATAGGGGCCCCTATTATGGGAACATTCCTCCGGATGTTATCTCGATCTACCAGAAACCGATCGAAGAGATCTGTTCCACCGAGGAAGAGATAAAGGAACAAGTCCTGAAAACTGTCCGTCATGAGATCTGGCATTATTTCGGACGAACAGACAAGGAAATAGATGAGTTGGAAGAAGAAAACTCTCAAGAAGAATAAAAAGGAGAGGGATTTATGGCTGAGAAACTTCAAGGTGTTTATGCGGCATTGACCACTCCCTTTGAAAACGACAAAATTGCTATAAAGTATTTCCGCAAAAACATAAAAAAATACAACGCATGCGATCTAGCCGGATATGTCGTTGCCGGGAGCAGCGGAGAGGCGGCCTATCTCACGGATGAAGAATCTGAAATTTTAGTCAAGGAGACTTTGGAAGCCAGCGCCCCGGACAAAAAAATCATCGTGGGAACAGCACGGGAATCCACAGCCTCCACCATCACCTTCACCAACCGGATGGCTGATCTAGGAATACGTGCCGCTTTGATCCGAACCCCGAGCTACTTTAAATCTGTGATGACAAGTGAAGCCTTGAAGAGGCACTATTATGCCATCGCCGATGAGGCCCAAATTCCAGTGATCCCCTACCACATTCCCCAAGTGACAGGATTATCTATAGAGCAACAACTGGTCATCGAGCTTTCCCAGCATCCGAACATCATCGCGATTAAGGACAGCTCGGGAAATATGCCGTTTTTGGGAGAGGTCATACCAAACCTTCCTCCCGATTTCAGCTATCTGTTGGGTGCCGGAAGTGTATTTCTCTTCGGTCTCCTTTTGGGTGCCTCTGGCGGAATCTTCCGGCTTGCCGACGTCATTCCTGAGCTATGTGCAACGCTTTATAATGATTTTTTGGCGGGTGAATGGGAGAAGGCCTCAACTCTTCAGCGGAACATCATCCCTTTAAACAATGCCATCATCCAAAAGTACGGGATTGCTGGGGCAAAATATGCCATGGATCTGCTCGGTTTTTACGGAGGTCCTCCGAGAGATCCCATTCTCCCCCTCGATGTAAACGGCAAAAATGCGATCAAAAAGATCTTGAAAAAACTGAATTTAATTCATTAAAGGTTTTAAAAAAAAAGGCCGTGCACCCAGCTCCGACGGAACTCCCCCTGCGTTATCCATGCAGTTAGCTCAGGAAAGGCTGATCTGCCGCACAAGAGACCGCTCTGCTACCGCTGCTACCTCCCGGTCCTGACGGGGTTTACAGAGAGCTCTTCGCGCAGGGCCCATACCATCAACACCACTTACATGAACACAGTCCAGACAAAGCTCAGCCTCGGCAGGGAATTCAATCCCACTGTAGCGGATTGTGGGTGACAGGGCACCGCTAGCTCCCCATCTAGCACGGCCAATTCATTCCCGATAAATAAAGTCACTTGATTATACAATATATACAAATTCATTCTATCATAAATAGAGGCATTTTTTTACCCTTTGAACGAACTGAGTTTGTCGGGTTTGTTGGTTGGATTTAGAATTTGTAGGCGATTCCTGCTCGGAGGATGAGGCCATCCCAGATGCCTGCTTCTGCTTTCAAATGAAGATGCGGGATGACTTCCGCCCTTACACCGAGGCATATCTGCAAAAGCGGGATAATATTCGGCATGTTGAAATCCGTGTCCTCTTCAACTTCTTTTATGTCTCTTTTATCCTCATCCTCATGTTCCTCTGTGCCCATGGCCCAATAATACGTCCCGTTATATTTATAGCTCACTTCTCCATTAAGCGCGGCAACTCCTAATCCGAGGACAAAATAAGGGGTTACGACCCAATCAGGCTTGATATCCCAGCGGAAACTGAGGTTGGTAAAAAGAGGATTCAGTTCCACGATTCCTACTGCATCCATCTCGGCATATGAGCCGTCACTAAACTGTACGTTGACCGGACCCTCTACTATGGCTTCCATGTGGGTCTTTTCGATGGACACTCCCAGGCTGAACGAAGAATAACGGCCTCCAGGATAAAATCTTAACTCGAAACCATAAACCGAGCCAGATGAGCCGAACACAAGACTGTGGTCGTGCCCGATCTTAGTTATATTATGGCCGGACTCATTGATCTTAATGGCGATTTCTTCTGCTATCTCATCGCTCAAAGACTGGGTGAGGTCATCTTCAAACATTCCCTTAAACAAATCCAGGGTCCAGTATCCGTAGTGAATCTCTACCTCGAGTTTTCCTGCGATCCCGTCATCGAAGATCAAACGTGGTAGCTCTTCCTCCTGTTCATCCTGCTGGGCAAAAACACTCTGTGCCAAAACAAACACAAGCAAAATCACAAAAACAAAAGACGATTTTTTCCAACTCATCTGCTTCATGTTATCCTCAGAAAAATCCTATATGTTACTCTTTTCTTTGTCAATAGCATTGCACGCCAAAACTTTATTTATATTAGTCGCAGGAATCGAAATATGAATGAGAAACGCCAAAATTCCTTGACAGCCATCCAGTCCAAGTGATAGAAAAAAAGCTCAACGTAAAATAATGGAGGGATTCATGAACAAAACGAAAATATTATGCAGCGCATTTGTCCTGCTGATTCTCCCCTATTTTTTAATCGCCCAGACTCCGCCTGAAGAATTTTTGGGACACAAAGTGGGTGAGGATCGCAAACTGGCTGACTACACCCAAATTCAAGCCTATTTTCATAAGCTCGATTCCGAATCGGAGAAAATGAAAGTTTTGACCATCGGAGAGACAACGCTCGGCAAACCGATAATTTTGGCCGTGATCTCATCCGAAGAAAATATGGCTAATCTTGATAAATACACCGACATAACCAAAAAGTTGAGGGATGCCCGGGGCCTAACTCCTGAGGATGCTAAGGAACTCGCCAAACAAGGAAAAGCTATCGTTATGATAACCTGCAGCCTCCACGCCACTGAGATCGCCGCTTCTCAGATGGCCATGGAGCTCGCCTACATGCTGGTCGCGGGCAAAACGCCGTTCGATGCAGGGAAAGCCCTGAGCGATGTGATCGTGCTCCTCTCCCCCACGATAAACCCGGACGGCCAGCAAATGGTCACTGATTGGTACAAGAAGTATGTGGGCACCAAGTATGAAGGCGGTAGCATGCCCTGGCTTTATCATCATTACGCAGGTCATGATAACAACCGCGACTGGTTCATGTTCAACCTCAAAGAAACCCAGGCCGTCTCTAAAGTCCTTTACCATGACTGGATTCCTCAGATTCATATCGACGAACACCAGATGGGCTCTACGCGTGCCCGCCTTTTTGTGCCTCCCTTTATGGATCCCCCAGTCCCGACAATTCATCCCCTCCTCTGGCGTGGGGTAGCTCTTTGTGGCATGAACATGGCTTATGATCTTCAAAAAAATGGATTCCAAGGTGTTGTTCATGGACGAAGCTACACGGGATGGTGGATAGGAGCATGTGATGACACATCATGGCTCCATAACACCATCGGCCTTCTTTCCGAGATGGCATCGGTTAGGGTCGCCTCCCCAATTTTTATCGATCCCACAGAAATCCCGAAGGAATACACAGAAAAGCGCATGCAGTTTCCTGATCCCTGGCCCGGCGGTTGGTGGCGGCTGAGAGACCTCGTAGAATACGAGATGACCCTTTCATTAAGCCTGATTGAAACCGCCTACCATCATAAAGAAGACCTCCTGTTCAACTTTTACAAAATGTGTAAGGACGGGATCGAAGTCCAGAAAGAAGGCCAACCTTTTGCCTTTGTCATCCCCAAAAAACAGGTCGACTACCCCACGACCCTCCGTTTGCTGAAAATCCTGAAACTCGGGGGCATACAAATTCATCAGGCAAAAGAGGATTTCATCGCCGATGGAAAAATTTATCCGGCTGGCTCCTTTGTGGTTTTGATGTCTCAACCTTACAGACCCTATGCGCAGGCTCTTCTCGAAAAACAAAAATACCCTGATATGCGCCAATATCCGGGAGGCCCCCCCATACCTCCTTATGATAATGCCGGATGGACTTTACCCTTGCAGATGGGTGTCAGATGCGACCAGATCGACCATCACTTCAAGGCAAATCTGGGAATGTTGGACTCTATTGTATTCCCCGAAGTTATGTCTCCTGACAGCGCCGCTTCCTATTTTGTTCTCGACTCTCATCTCAATGCCTCTTATTCTGTTGCGTTTGGCCTGATGAAAGGGAAGGCAGAAATCTACCGCTCCAAAGATGTCATCAAACAGGAAGGATTCAAGGCCGCTCCCGGCAGCTTTATCGTCAAAAATTCACCCGACGTGATGAAATTGCTCCCTTCCCTGTTAGAAAAATGGCACATGCAGGTGCAAACGCTGGATGATATTTCTGGGATCGGAAAATCCCGGCTTACCAATCACCGGGTGGGTCTCTACCAGTCCTGGCGGTCCAACATGGATGAAGGATGGACGCGGTACGTTTTGGACGACCTGGAAATACCGTTCACGACTCTCCATAACAAGGATTTCAAGGGAGAAAAGAAGAAGAAGGTCGATTTGAGTGAAAAATACGATGTCATCGTGTTTGCCAGTGAGGACGCCGATATGATCAAGAACGGCAAACCGAGTCCGACATCCCCCTACGCCCGGTATTTCCGAGGAAGCAGCACACCTCCCGAATACGAAGGAGGAATCGGCAAAGAAGGGGTAGATGCTCTCAAGAAATTTGTGGAAGAGGGCGGCATCCTCGTGACCCTCAACGATGCATGCGGATTGGCCTTCAAAGAGTTCTCTGTCCCTGCTCAAAATGCTTTGGAACGAGTGAACCGCAGTGAGTTTTTCTGCCCCACTTCCATTTTGAAGCTTAAAGTGGATAACAAGACCCCTATCGGATACGGGCTTCCCAGAGATATCGGGGCCGTGTTTTCCCGAAGTTTGGCAATCAGCACGCGGGTTCCATCAGGAGAATGGGACAGGAAAGTCGTTGCCACATTTCCGGAGGATGATATTCTTTTGAGCGGGTGGTTGCTCGGAGAAGATGTGCTTGCACGCAAAGCAGCCATCGTCGATATCACACACAAAAAAGGACACATCATCCTTATTGGGATTCGCTGCCAACACAGGGCCCAATCCCACGGCACGTACAAATTCCTGCTCAATGCCCTGCTCTACCCCGAATCAAACTAACCTGAATAATCCAGGTTGAGTAAGCTGTTTCCTGATGGGATGTCCCCATCTTCTTGAATTAACAATGTTTGAATATTATAATAATAGTGAAGACAAAATAAGGCGGATCTGATGGAAAAAAAGGAATTTTATCAGCTACATTCCGATGTATGCAAGACTCTGGCCAATCCCAAAAGACAGGAAATATTGGACTGTCTTCGTCACAAAGACATGACAGTCAATGAATTGGTTAAAAAAACAGGGATTTCCCAAGCTAATCTCTCCCAACATCTGGCTATCTTGAGGGCCAAGGGAATCGTCTCTACCCAGCGCAAAGGGATCCATGTACATTATTCCCTATCCAACAGCAAGATCACCCAGGCCTTTGATTTAATATCCGAGGTGCTCCGAGATTCCCTGAGCGCTCAAAGCAAAACGGTTAAATCAGCCATAAATCGAAATAAATAACAAACGGAGAACTTTCTGATGGAAGAACAAAAAAAGAAAAAACTCGCTATGGCCGTTTTCAGCGGGGATTTGGATAAATTGTTCGCCGCTTTCAGCATCGCCACAGGAGCGGCGGCCTCGAACATGGATGTCACCATGTTTTTCACATTCTGGGGACTCCGGGCCTTGAAGAAAAAAAAGCGAACTGGCAAAAGTTTCTTAGGCCGTTTGATGGGCATTTTTTACGGGGGCGACATCAACCGCGCCTCCCCCAGCAAGATGAGCTTCGGCGGACTCGGCCGTTGGATGTTCAAAAAGATGATGAAGGCCAAGCGCGTTCCCACGTTAGCTGAACTGCGGCAAACAGCCATCGACCTAGGGGTGAAACTTTATGGCTGCCAGATGAGCATGGAAGTCATGGAAATTCCCCAAGAGAAGATGATCGACGAAGTGGCCAAATGTGTGGGCGTCGCTACATTCCTCGAACAGGCCCAGCAGGCCGACGTCACACTTTTTGTTTGATATTTACTCTCCGATGATTTTGACCAGGACTCGTTTTCTGCGGCGTCCGTCGAACTCGCCATAAAAGATCTGCTCCCAGGGTCCGAAATCCAACTGTCCCCCAGTGACCGCTACGACGACCTCCCGTCCCATAACGGTCCTTTTCAGGTGCCCGTCCGCATTATCCTCCCCTGTCCGGTTGTGCCGGTATTTGGATATCGGCTCATGCGGCGCCAACTCCTCCAGCCAGTCCTTGTAGTCCTGGTGCAACCCGGACTCATTGTCGTTGATGAACACGCTGGCGGTGATGTGCATTGCGTTCACCAGACAGAGTCCCTCTCGTATGCCACTTTCGGCGATGGCCTGCTGCACCTCGTCGGTGATCCTGACGAAGTCATAGCGTTTTCGGGTATTGAACC
>DAOVBT010000038.1 GCA_030670375.1 Candidatus Aminicenantota bacterium
GCCAGCCTGATGAAGGTGCCGGTGATGATCGAGGTTTTTAAACAAGCGGAACAGGGAAAATTTTCGCTGGAGGAAAAAATCATAGTCACGAATAAGTTCACAAGCATCGTGGACGGGAGCCTGTATTCGCTCACTGTCATCGAGGATTCAGACGATGATATTTATCAGTATATCGGAAAGGAAATGTCCTTGCGGGAGCTGGTTCACCGGATGATCACTGTGAGCAGCAACCTGGCCACGAATATACTCATCGCGTTTGTGGGTGCAAAAAACGTAATGGAAACACTGGCGGAAATGAAAATCCGGAACATGAAGGTCCTGCGTGGAGTGGAAGATATCAAGGCTTATGAAAAAGGTTTGAACAACCGGACCGATGCCCTGAGCATGCTGCAGATCATGAATTCGATTGCAGAGGGCAAGGCCGGGTCTAATCAGGCCTGTCAGGAAATGCTCGAAATCCTGTCGCAGCAAAAGTATCACAACAAAATTCCGGCAGGTATTCCCGCAGGTGTCAGAGTAGCCAACAAAACCGGGTCCATCACACGGATCGACCATGACGCGGCGATCGTCTTTCCCGAGGGGCGCAAACCCTATATCCTTGTGGTTTTGACCCGGGGAATTGAAAAACGCGAAGATGCCGAAAAATTGATCGCCAAACTGAGCCGGATTGTCTATGAAAGCATTATCAACGAATAGGAGATAAAAGCATGCCAGAACAATTGAAATTCCAAGGATTTTCCAGGGAGACCGTCAAATTTTTTAGCGATCTCAAGAAAAATAACACGAAAAAATGGTTTCAAGATCACAAACAGGACTATGAGGCCTTTGTGATGAAGCCTGCCAGGGCGTTTGTGATGGCCATGGGGGAAAAACTGAGAATGCACGTTCCAGACATTGTAGCTGTCCCAAAAATCAACAAGTCGCTTTTTCGGATAAATCGGGACACCCGGTTCAGCCCGGACAAATCCCCCTATAAAACCAACATCGGGATTTTCTTTTGGGAAGGCAACCGGCCGCGGATGGAATGTCCGGGTTTTTATTTTCATATGGAATCATCCATACTGATGTTGGGAGTCGGGATCTATATGTTCCCGAAGTATTTGTTCGACACCTACAGAAATTCTGTCGTTCACGCCAAACATGGCAAGGACCTGGCCGATATCGTGGCCAAGATCGAAAAGAAAAAAGGCTATCAGATCGGCGGGAAACATTACAAGCGTGTTCCTGCCGGTTTCGATCCCTCCCATCCCAGCGCTGAATTTTTGTTGTTCAATGGCTTTCATGCGGGCGTTGAATCGTCGATCCCCGAGGAATTCTATTCCAAAAAACTGGTGAACTATTGCTGGAAAAAATTCCAACCCCTGCTTCCCCTTCAGTCCTGGCTTGTGGCTATGACCCGCAGGTACCGGAAGGGTCTCTGAATTTATCAAATCTGCGATGATAGATTTCGAGGATTATCGATAAGAGGAGAGCTTCATGAAAGACAAAGCTTTATTTTTAGTCTGCAATGCCCATTTGGACCCTGTGTGGCTCTGGGAGTGGGAGGAAGGGGCGGCAGAAACGCTTTCGACTTTCCGTACCGCAGCCCAACTGTGTGAAGAGTATGAAGAATTTGTTTTCACCCATAACGAAGCCCTTCTCTACCAGTGGATCGAGGAATACGAGCCTGAATTGTTCGTCAAGATCAAGGAGCTGGTGAAAAAGAAAAAATGGCATATCTTGGGAGGGTGGTATATCCAACCTGACTGCAACATGCCCTCAGGGGAATCCTTTGTCCGGCAGATATTGGTCGGCAAAAAGTATTTCAAAAAGAAGTTTGGGGTTGAGCCAAAAACAGCCATCAATTTCGATTCCTTCGGCCATACACGGGGCCTTGTGCAAATCCTGAAAAAAGCAGGCTACACATCCTATCTGTTCTGTCGTCCTGACCAGAATTGGCTCCCTCTTCCTGCAGAGGATTTTTTATGGGTGGGATACGATGGTTCCGCAATTGTCACTCACCGGGCGACAGAACATTACAATTCCCCCAAAGGACAGGCCACCCAAAGGGTTCAAAAATGGATGGCGGACAATTCTGACCGTACATTCGGAATTCTTCTCTGGGGCATCGGCAACCATGGAGGAGGGCCATCCCGGGAGGATCTCAAGCAACTCCGAAAATTGATGGCCAAACAGAAAAATTGGGATATCCGCCATGGGACTCCGGAGGACTATTTTTCGGCCCTCAAAAAACAGACGGACGAGCTCCCCCATCATTCCAAAGATCTCAATCCCTGGGCTGTTGGCTGCTACACATCCATGGCGGCGGTGAAGAAAAAACACCGGGACTTGGAAAATCTTTATTATGGTACAGAAAAAATGGTCACTCATGCCGCTTTGTTGGGATTGATACCCTATCCACGGGAAAAGCTCAAAGAAGCCCTGGAAGATCTCCTGTTTTGCGAATTCCATGATATCCTGCCCGGTTCTGGTATTCCAGAAGTGGAAGAGCATGCCCAGCAGAGGCTGGACCATGGGCTCGAGATACTTTCTCGTTTGAGAGCACATTCCTTTTTCGCTCTGCTCGCAGGGCAACCGCGAGCTAAAAACGGAGAGTTCCCGATCTTTGTGTACAATCCCCATCCCTTCCCGTTAGAACAGACTGTGGTCTGTGAATTTCAACCCCATGAGCCCCATTTCGAAAAAAATTCTCGGTTAATTCCCGAGGTGTGGGATCACCGAAGGAAAAAGCTGCCATCCCAGTTGGAAAAGGAGAGCAGCACCCTTTCTGTGGAATGGCGGAAAAGGGTCGTGTTTAAGGCTGATTTGAAGCCGGGGCAGATGAACCGTTTCATCTGCCGGCTGAAAAGAGAAACATCAGGTCCGGAGCCCTCGATAAAAGAAAAACCGTTGTTTGTTTTGAGGTCGAACAAGGCGGAGTGGACCATCCGGACGACCACAGGATTGATAGAGTCCTATAAAGTCAACGGGGTTGATTTTTTAAAACCGCGGGCTTTTCAAGCATTAGTGATGGAGGATAATTCTGATTCTTGGGGCATGAAGGTGCGTTCTTTCCGCAATTATGAAGATAAATTTTCAGCCCTCCCCGAGCAGGAGTGCGCCCGATTCGCCGGCGTGGCCGGCTCTAAACTAAAAAATGTGCGAATCATCGAAGATGGCCCGGTGAGGACTGTGGTCGAAGCATTATTCCTGTTCAATCAATCCCATATCTGCCAGAGATACATGTTTCCCAAAAAGGGGAGTGGGTTTGAGGTCGAAGTCCGCGTACTCTGGAATGAAAAGGATCGCATGCTGAAAATGGCTGTACCCTCAATGTTTCGCAACGGGAACTGTAGGGGACAGGTGGCCTACGGTGTGCAAGAATTCGAACCGACTGAGGATGAGCTGGTTGCCCAGAAATGGGTGGGCGTGGTTTCTTCTGACAATCAATACGCCTTGACTGTGATAAACGACAGAATTTACGGGTTCGATTATAAAGACGGAGAATTGCGTATTTCTCTCCTGCGTTCACCGGCTTACGCCGCCGATGCCGGAGACTCCTGGTCCCCAAGTACGCAAAATCGATTCCTGCCCCGGATGGATCAAGGAGAAAGGATTTTCCGCTTCTGGATAAACGGTGGGAAAGCGAAGGAACGCCTGGCACTCATAGACCGAGAAGCGCTTGCTAAGAATGAGCGTGCGATGGCCCTATGCAGTTTTCCTTCCGGTGAAGGAAAGGAGATAGCTCCCAGTCTAATCCTGAGCGATAGGGCTATTCAAGTTACAGCCATCAAGATGGCGGAGGATAAAAATTGGATCGTTTTTCGTCTTTTTGAACCTACGGGCAGGATCAGAAAAACCCAAGTTGCCATTCCCGGTTTGAACATGGATTTTGACTTGTCCTTGGGTGCGTTTGAAATCAAAACCATTGCTGTGGATTTGGGATCCAAGGAGATGTTTGAGCTCGATTTGGTCGAGAGGAAACTCAAAACACAAGGCTCGTTGTTCAAACCTGAGTGACATATGTTATGAAACAGAAGAAAAAAAAACCGGTTTCTGTGGTTCTGGTAGGAATCGCTGGGATGGGACAGTCCTATCTTGAAACCCTGTTGGAAGGTTTCCCTCCGGAAGAAGTCGAAATTAAGTCTGTTGTCGAACCCTTTCCGGAACGATCTGCGTATGCAGAAGAACTGAAGGATCGAGGGATTCCGATCCTGGAATCAATAAGCCAAATTTATGAAGGGGAAAGCTCTCCGGACCTTGTGGTGGTCTGCTCTCCGATTCATCATCATGTGCCCCAAACATCCTTTGCCCTGGAGCATGGGAGCCGGGTGTTGTGCGAAAAGCCCATCGGCGCGACGATCCAGGATGCCGAACTGTTGATCAAAACCACGGAGATCGCAGACCTTTGGGTGATGCTGGGATACCAATGGTCTTACTCTCGAGCGATCCAATCCCTCAGGAGGGACGTTAAAAGCGGAAAGTTCGGGAAACCGATCCGGTTGAAATCCCTGTGTTTTTGGCCCCGGGATGAGGCCTATTACAAAAGGAATGATTGGGCGGGGAAGATCAAAGATGCCCAGGGGAAATGGGTGCTGGACAGTCCTGCCAACAATGCCATGGCCCACTTTCTCCACAACCTTTTTTACATACTCGGGGACAAACTCGATGGGTGCGCGATGCCATCCGAAGTCACGGCCGAACTCTACAGGACCTACCCGATCGAAAATTACGACACGGTTGCCTGTCGAGCGTTTACCCGCGAAGGCATGGAAGTTTTATTCTACGCTTCCCATACCACCTCGGATGATTTGGGGCCGATGTTTGTGTTGGAGTTCGAGCAGGCCACAGTTACTTACGGCGAAGTCGTCAACGACATCACAGCCAGGGATCGAAAGGGAAACACGAAACATTACGGCTCCCCGGAGGCCGAACATCCCCTGCGCAAACTGTTCGAAGCTGTCGAGACCATACGAGAGCCGAAAGCCATCCTTTGCGGCCCGGAGGCTTCTGTTGCGCAAACTCTGTGCATGAACGGAATGCAGGAATCCGTCCCCGAGATTTTTGATTTTCCCGATTCCAAGATTGATTCCGATCCTGAATGTGGTAGGAGGTGGGTGAAAAACCTTCTCCAGGAGCTTCAGGATTGTTATAAAAAAGGGATCCTACCAAGCGAGGCTAAACTGGATTGGGCCCGCTCTGGAAAACCTGTGAACCTCAAAAACTACCACCACTTTCCCGGGAGGAAATAGCGTGAATTCTCGCCGGCTCGTTCAGAAAACCTTGTGCTTCGATAAGCCAGAAAGAATACCTCGACATAAAGGAATCCTGCCCTGGGCCGAGGATAACTATCCTGAATTCGTACAAAGATTACATGAGGTGTTTCCGGATGATATCGTGCCTGCTCCTTCGGTCTATACAGATCACTTGAAGACCCAGGGTGACCGTTACAAAAAAGGAACCTACATCGATGAGTGGGGTTGCATTTTCTCCAATCCTTTGGACGGTGTTATCGGGATCGTCCAAACGCCTGTCGTGGCCGATTGGGAGGACTTGGATAAGTTTAAACCGCCCCAGGCAACCCTCAGCATCGACAGGGAATCGGTCAATGACTTTTGCAGAGCAACCGATCAGTTTGTCCTGATGGGATCGTTTGTGCGCCCATTCGAACGGTTCCAGTTTATCCGGACCATGGAACATGCTTTCATCGATCTCGTTGAAAAGCCTCCGGAGCTTTTTGAGCTCCTCGACAGGATTCACCAGCACTATCTCAAGGAAGTGGAAGTTTGGGCCTCGACAGAAGTGGATGCGATATCTCTGATGGACGACTGGGGAACCCAGCAAGGATTGATTGTTTCACCCGATGTGTTTCGTCAGATATTTCTTCCGATGTACAAGGAGTACGCGGAGATTGCCAGACATCATGGCAAGTACCTGTTCATGCATTCGGATGGGCACATCATGGACATCATGCCGGATTTGATCGCGGCGGGAGTGGATGCCCTCAATGCCCAGATTTTTTGTATGGGCGTCAAAGAACTGGGGGAAACGTACCGAGGAAAGATTACTTTTTGGGGAGAGATCGACAGGCAGAACCTTTTGCCCCATGGAACGCGCCAGGACATTCAGCAGGCTGTTTATGAAGTTTGGCTCCATCTGCATCAAGATGGTGGGGTAATCGGCCAGTGTGAGTTCGGTTTGGAGGCTAATCCCGAAAATATATTCACCGTGTATGAAACTTGGGATGCGTTGAGCAAGACTGGAAGGAAGGCTTGAAGATGAATAAGTATGTTGTGGGAGTAGACCTGGGCGGAACAAAAGTGGAAGCCTGTCTTTTGGATCAAGACAGAAATCTCATTGCCCGTCAGCGGGTGCTCTCAGAAGCATCCAAAGGCATGGATCACGTCATCCAAAACATGACAAATGTCATCCACAAGGTTTCCGAAGGGAGGGATTTTGCCGCCGTGGGTATGGGAACGCCAGGGACGTATATTCCTTCGGAAGATCGCCTTTATGGAGCCCCCCACACCCCCGTTTATGAAGAGCCGGGGCTGATCCAGGGTTTGCAAAAACGTCTCGATGTGCCTCTTGTGGTTGACAATGATGCCAATTGCTTGGCGTTGGCAGAATTTTTTGCCAGTTGTGAAGGGAAATACCGGTATGTGATGGCCGTCATTTTAGGGACGGGAGTGGGGTGCGGCTTGATTTTGGATAACAAGCTGTACAGGGGTTCAAAGGGGGGAGCAGGGGAGATAGGACACACCTCCATCGACATCAACGGAAGGGTTTGTGAGTGTGGGCTTAAAGGTTGTGTCGAAGCATATCTTTCTGGGCCCAGTCATAGCCGGAGGTTCTTTGAGCTGAGCGGGAAGAAATTGGATCTTCGCGAAATCTACGCTCTTTTTGAAAAGGGAGATCCGATCGCCCGCAGGTTGTTCGAGGAGAGTTGCAGGATCATGGGAGTGTTTTTTGCCAACACCATTAATGCACTCGATCTTGAGGCTGTCATTCTCGGAGGGGGGGTATCCAATATCCCTTTGTGGTACGCAAAAGTTCCTCCCGTGATGGAGCAATGTTTTTTTGGTATTCCTCGAAAAAAAGTGCCGATCATCAAGGCGCGATTGGGCGATTCAGCCGGTGTTTTTGGGGCTGCATATCTGGCTTTGCGTGAATTGGGCGTCATGGAGTTTTAGTGTTTTGGAGGTCGGCATGAAGGTCAGCGAGGTTTTGCAACAGGTCAGACAGGTGAGGATTCCTCAAAAGGGATATCCTGTGGAGGAAACGGTTGCCAAAGGGCTGCTGGAGTTGTGCGACAGCCGAGCTGATGTGCAAAAAGTCGCAGATCCCGGTTTTATATCTGAGCAAGGAGCTCTGTACATCGCAGTCGTTCCGAAGGGATTGCGCAGGCGGCTAGATCATCAAGGAATGGCATTTTCATCCAAGGATGATTGGGTATCCATTAACAGTGATGTCAATCAATGTCTCTGGTTTCTGAGCTCCAAACCCTATTTTCTTTATACAGGATTCACCAAGCTGATCGAGCATTTTTTGAATGAAGAAGTTGCCGATGTCTTGCCTTGGATGCAAGAAATGGGTTTTTCTGTCGAAAAATCGACTTTCGATCTTTTCCTCACCCAATACGCCCGGCTGATCCGGGATTTTGACCGGGAAAAATACATTCGGGAATATGCCCGTTTAGGATTCACCCATATCGAGGTCAATGCTCTGGCATCTTCCTTCCCGTGGGAGAAGGGTGTACCAGGGGAATTTTATGCGGACTTTTACACCTATTGTCCGGCTCTCGACCAATTCGTGTCAAGCCGGTTGAATCAGGGGATTTACCCGGCGGAATATCTTGAGAGCAATCTGAAACTGCTGAAGGACAATGCCAGGCTGGCTTTAAAGTACGGACTTGTTCCTGGATTGCTTTGTTTTGAACCCCGCTCCGTTCCCGAAACCCTTTTGGAAAAATACCCCACGCTCAGGGGGGCACGCGTGGACCATCCATTCCGCAGTTTTAAACCTCGGTACAATCTTTCGATTGCACATCCTGTCGTTCAAAAGCATTATCAGGAACTTTTGATTAAGTTGATGAAAGAGGTCCCGGAATTGGGCTTCATGACGATCTGGAGCAATGACAGCGGAGCCGGCTTCGAGCACACCAAGTCGTTGTATGTGGGCCGCAACGGCGGGGCTTACCTGATACGGGAATGGAAGGACGATGAGGCGATCGCCAAAGTGGCCGCTGCGAATATCATCCGCTTTTTTGCCCTTTTGCGGGATGCCGGATCCCGGATTAATCCGGGATTCCGCATCATCACCCGGTTGGAATCTTTTTATGGCGAGAGAGATCACCTTTGGCCGCAACTGGAAGAACGGGTGGATGTGGAGGTGAATTCATTGCTGGTCAAAGGATGGGAATCCCTATATCCCCATCCTCGATACCCTGATGTCAAAGTTGTGGGATCGGCCTATCAAAACACGCTGATGGACAAAGAGAGGGGTGCGATGAATGAGTTGAATTCCCGGAAAAGCCGGTCTTATTTTTATCATGCTTTTGGATGTCACACCAACCATGAACCTCTTTTGGGGATCCCGTTCCCATGGCTCACTTTTGAGAAATTGCAGGCTTTTGCCGAACAGGGCGTGAGGACTCTAGCTCATGTCGGTGGCATCCATCCTCCGGATAAGGTGCCCTATGCCGTGAATCAAGAAATTTTCCGGCTCTTCCAGTTGAACCCATCCTTGGACATCGAAGAAGCTGTCCAGAAAATGGCTTTGCGATATGCAGGTCGAGCAGATGCAGATGATTTGGTTGAAGGATGGCGGCTTGTGGAGCAAGCCATACGGGCTTTTATCCCTCTTTCCATCTATTCCCATTATGGTGTCGTCTGGCAGAGGCTTTTTGTGCGGCCGCTTGTTCCGGATATCGACAGGATCCCAGAATCGGAGAGGGCCTACTATGAGTCGCAAATGTGCACCTCCATCCATAATCCCAACAGGGTAGACTTGGCCCAGGACGTGCTGTTTGAACTTGTCACGAAGGACTATGCGCACAAGGCTTTTTCAAGGATCGATGAAAATGTCTGGACCCCGTTGGAATCGGCGATCAATCATTTCAAAGAAAAAAAGGATGAGGCTGCAAGCGCAGGAGATCAAAAAGCCGAATCGGTCTTTGAAGATCAGTATTTCCGGGCACGTGCTCTGAAGTGTTTGTACACAACACTGAGGAACACGGCTGTTTGGATATATGCCGTGCATGAATACCAGGATGCTGGCGATCCCGGCGCTGGAGCAACTGCCCGCAAACTTCTGGATGAGATGATGGAAAAAGAGATTCAAAATTGCAGGGAGTTGATCGGACTTTGGTACGAGTCTCCGATAGAATGGATGATCGTTTCCGGTACAGAGGAAACCCCATTCATCCATGCTGCGAATTTTGCCGAATTGCTCGAAAAAAAGATCACGCTGATGGAAAATCATCGCAAAGATGAACCATCCATCGATCCGGATTACATGTTCAGGCTAGCCGATAATCCATATTAGGGGACGCTCTTCAAGGCCCAAAACCAATTTGCCTCGTTTGAGGTCCAGTCATTCTGCCCATTTTTCCAGGAGCTCCAAAACAGAAAAATTCCAACCCCCAGGACCGCTGCCCGGTGATTTGATGATATTGTCCAGTGTTATGTTAGGGTCGTAACTCCCATCCGGTTTTTTGACCAACACAGGAAAGTCCACAACTTGAAGCATGGGCAAATCATTCTGGCTGTCCCCGAGGGCGATGGTCTTAACATCGTCGTGTGCTCTCCTGGAAATATCCGTCAGGTATGAGACGGCCTTTCCCTTATCATTTTCTCCGATGAGATGATAAAATCGACCGCCTTGGATGATCTGGAGATGATCCTCATTCGCGATCTCTCGGATTTTTTCCAGTTTAGTTTTGTCTTCCAAGATGAAAGGCTCATCGTATTCCCTCTCTTTTGCCAGGACACCTTCATCTGGAGGAATCTCGCATAGATTGGCTACTTCTTGGGCTGCCATATTCCCGAATCCTCTCACGGTATCGGGAAATCGGGACTGTATTTTCTGCAATGTTCCCCTGATTTTGTGGTAGGGAGTGCCAAACTCGATTATCAAATATTT
>DAOVBT010000031.1 GCA_030670375.1 Candidatus Aminicenantota bacterium
ATGCCCGGAGAAGAAGATTTCGGCATCAACTCTCTCGAGGCCCAGGCCTGTGGTATTCCTGTGGTTGCATATGGGAGGGGAGGGGCTACCGAGACCATAATCCCTCAGGAAACCGGCCTTTTTTTTCCGGAATTGACTGCCGAAAGTCTTCAAGCTGCCCTTGACAAATTTCAGAGCATCGCTTTTAATAAATCGACCATCAGGGCGAATGCACTGACATTCTCTCGGGATTCATTCAAAGAGAAGACCTCAGCCCTGTTTCGTGAGAAATGGAACGAATTTCAGAGTGAGAAATGATAAGACGACAGCGTAGCGGTTTGATAGGCTGGTTCCTGTTGAGTGACTTCCTGGGGATCCTGATATCCTTTTTTTACTCTTACGGATTTCGATTTTACATGTATATCATCCCTGTCAATCCGGAACGAGGGATTCCTCCGCTCAAATCCTACGCGCTTGTTTTTCCGCTTTTTCTGGCCATACATCTTGTGATCTTTTTCCTCCAGGGGTTCTACAGAACAAGGCTCAAACGGACCAAAATCGACGATTTTTTCCTCGTGACCCTGAACGCGGTTCTGACCATCCTGATCATCCAGGCTATTTTGGCTTATTTGAATGCTTACAGCCAGGGAGCCGCACCGCTTTTTCGTATGACGTTCAAGTTGTCGCACGGATTCCTTGCGGTGTATTTCGTCGTGATAGTGTTGATGATCTCCTTCCTCCGAAATCAGATCTTTTACTTCATGAAGAAACGTTATGCCAAGGGAATGAATTTGAAGAGTGTGCTTATCGTCGGCGCCGGGGATATGGGAAAATCGGTTGCCGAAAAGCTTTCGCAGTATAAAGATCTGGGGTTTGTCGTGAAGGGATTTCTGGATGATGATCTTAGTGAAGGAGAGGTGGTGGACGTCGACGGAGGCATCCCGGTCCTTGGCCCGTTGAGTGAATTGGAGCCGGTCCTGGAGAGAGAGGATGTTTCCGATGTTTATGTGGCACTGGACTTGAATAACTACGGCAAAATCCTCGAGACTCTCAAAGTGGTCAATAAGTATGTGGTGAATGTCCGGCTGATTCCGGATCTTTTTCAGCTTCTCACGCTTAAAGCCCGTGTCGAAGAACTCGACGGGTTCCCGGTCATCAGTGTCGATGAGCCACCGTTGAGAGGTATAATGCTCTTGGCTAAAAGACTGATGGACATCCTGGTATCTGCGACCTTTCTGCTGTTGTTCTTGCCATTCCTGCTCCTTATCGCCTTTTTGATCAAGATCACCTCCAAGGGTACTGTGTTGTATCATCAGGAGAGGATGGGGCTTGACGGGAAAAAATTTGTCATGCATAAGTTTCGAACCATGGTCTCTGATGCCGAATCACAGACGGGTCCGGTCATGTATTCTCCCGATGATCCCCGGTTGATAAAAATAGGGAAATTCTTGCGGAAATTCAGCCTGGATGAGATCCCTCAGCTTATCAATGTTCTCAAGGGAGAGATGAGCCTGGTGGGCCCTCGCCCTGAGCGGCCTGTTTTCGTCAAAGAATTCCGGGAAAAAATCCCAAAATATATGCTCAGGCACAAAGTGAAATCCGGTATCACCGGATGGGCTCAGGTGCACGGACTCAGGCAAGATACCCCAATAGACAAAAGGCTCGACTACGATTTTTATTATATCCAGAACTGGTCTTTGAGCCTCGACTTGAAGATCCTATGGAAAACACTGCGCAAGGGCTTCATAGATAAGAGTCTTTAAGCGAGCGAAATCCCCTCAAACCATACCCGAAGCCAGAAATAATGGTTAAAGCAAACGTGAGGATGTACAGCCACGAGAGAAAGGCGGGCGCCTTATCCAGAACGTTCAAAAGGAGCACACACAGGATGACTCCCATCTGGCAGACGGTGCTGGCTTTTCCTATCAAGCTGGGAGGGAATTTTGTGTGACCCCGCAGTTTATACATCACGAATGCCGCAGATACGATGGCGATGTCGCGTCCGACGATGGCAACCGTAAGCCAAAGGGGGATCGTGTTGGGCTGGCTGACAGAGGGGACACTGAGGATTATGACGGCAGTGGTCATCAGCAGCTTATCTGCGGCAGGATCGAGCAGCCCTCCGATTTTCGTTTTTTGATCCCAGATCCTGGCTGCCATCCCATCCAGGACGTCTGTTGTGCTCGCGAACAGAAAAACAATCATTGCATGAAGGGCTTTGTTTTGGAGCAGCATATAAAGAAAAAGCGGGATCAGGAAAATCCGGAGCATGCTGAAAAAATTGGGAACGGTCCAGAGGCGCTCTTCTTTTTGTTTCTTCACTTTTTATGAATAATTCAGGTTACCTGATCTGACCCATGATGATGTCAAGGAGTTTGATAGAATCCTGACCCGAGACCGGAAGATCTGGCTTGAATGTCTTATCCAGTGACAAACTCATGATGTCGTAGGATACAATCTGGATGATCGGTTGATAATAATAATTGTCTTCGGAAACATCGGATATCTGAATGCTCTCAGGAGGGATCTGCTGAAGAAATCTGTAACCTCTATCCCTGAGATGGTTGATCAGTCGTAGGAGGATTTCGGCCATTTCTGCCCTGGTTATGATTTTTTTGGGGCGGAAAGTATGATTGGGATATATATCCAACAAACCGAGAGAGGTCATTTGGAGAATGAAATCGTCTGCCCAAGAGGTCGCGATGTCGATGATGATAGGGGGTTCCTTCGTGGTTTCCTCCAAGAAATCCTTGAACTTGACTACCAGGAGTGCCGCCATATCCTCCTTCGAGATGGCTTCAGAAGTGACGATGGCGTTATACTGACTGGGCAGCTCAAAAATTCCCAGGCGGTTCTTCAAAATTTCGACTCTTTGCTGGTACTTCTGGTTTTCGGGTTCTTCCCCTAACAATTTCTCGTATATCTCGAGGCCCCGCTTGTTCTCGTTGGCTAAAAACAGAATATCCCCGTACCTGTTGAGGATATCGATGTTTTCTGGGTCGTTTTTGCTGGCCGCATCCAGATGGACAAGGGCGTTTTCCAAGTTGTTTTCCTGTTGGAAAATATCTATCAAGGCGAGGTGGGCTTGTATGGATTCGGGAGAGTAATACAAAGCTCGCAAGAATGCCTCCTTGCTGCTTTCTGTGTTTCCTGCATCCAAAAAGGTTTTTCCTGTATCCAAAGATTCTTGCGTTTTTTGTCTTTTGATATTTTCGTATTGAGCTCTGACCCAGATGTGGTCCGGGTCTTTTTTGATGATTTCCCGGAATTCCGCGAATGCCAGGTCATTACGGCCTGTTTTGTGATAAATTTGTCCCAAACCCAGATGCACGATGCTCATATCCGGGGAATATCGCTGGGCTGCTTTAAAAAAATCTTCTGAAAGAGCTATGTCGTTCATCATGAAGTAGGCGTATCCCATACCAACGTAGTAAAAAGGGCTCTGTTCATCGAGCCGAATCAGCGCCTTACGAGCTTTACTTCCTTTTCCCTGCTTCAAGCTTCTCCAGGCCTCTTCTATGACGATTCTCTCATCGAGGGAAAGTTCGGTCACTATGGATTGGGGCAGATTGTCGATATACAGGCTGGGAGGTGGAGGTTGGTATGTGGCGCATGCCCCCAACAGCAATATCATCAAAAAAACCAAGGCGTATGCTTTTCTCACCAATTTGTTCCTCCTCTCTTGATATACGGTGTGTAGTTTAGAACCAATTTAGGGTCTGCCATTATTTTTATTTCAATATTTTCGCGATTTTCTCTCTTTTTTAGCACAATCGACCACTTTGAAAAAGAGGAAATGATATTTTTTTTGGATTTTGGAATGCTCAGATAGTAAAAATTCATGTTTTGGAATAGAGAAGCGCGGAGCTTTTTATGGAGTGCATCAAGTCCATCTCCTTTTTTTGCAGATATATACACAGATTGGTTGGGGGATTTCGTGTTTTTTGTCAAAAATTCCGCTTTGTTGGGAAAAAGATCGATTTTATTGAAGACCTTGATGACAGGAATGTCCTTAACACCCAAATCAGAAAGAATATTTTCAACAACCTCGATTTGGATTTCGCAATGGGAGGAGCTTGTGTCGATGATGTGGAGGATGCAATCGGACTCCTTGATCTCTTCCAGCGTAGATTTAAAGGCTTCGATCAATTCGATCGGCAGTTTTTTTATGAAGCCCACAGTATCAGAGAGAAAATAATAGAGCCCGTCGGGAAGATGGGCTCGGCGAAGAACGGGATCGAGAGTGGCGAAGAGCTGTGAAGATGTGACCACACTCTCTTTGGAAAGCGCGTTAAACAAGGTGGACTTTCCTGCATTGGTGTATCCCACAAGAGAGACAACGGGGATGGGGCCTTTTTGGCGACTTTTCCTCTGGTGGGCACGGCGTTTCTGGACACGGAGGATTTCTTTTTTTATTCGTGAGATGCGATCTTGAATTCGTCTTCTGTCCTCTTCCAGTTTTTTCTCCCCCGGGCCTCGGGTACCGATTCCCCCTCCTAATCGAGAGAGAGCTTTGCCACGTCCCAAAAGCCGGGGGAGAAGGTAGCTCAGTTGTGCCAGCTCGACCTGAAGCTTGCCTTCCTTGCTCTTGGCACGCTGGGCGAATATGTCAAGGATGAGTTGTGTTCTGTCGATGATCTTTCCTGGGATGGTGTCTTCCAAGTTTTTCAGTTGAATCGGGGAGAGGTTGTGGTTAAAAATGATGAGGTTTGCCTGCGTCTCCTGCTTCAAACGAACGATTTCTTCGACTTTGCCCTTTCCAATGAAAAATTTTGGGGATATATCATGCCGGATCTGGTATACCTCCTGGATGATATCAGCTCCTGCTGTCTGGGCTAATCCTCGAAGTTCCTTGATGGATACCTCGGCTTCTGCCTGTTCCCTTTTGTTTGTTGCCAGGTGTATAAGGATCGCTTTTTCCATTTTCACTTCAAATGGGTCCTCACATACGCCGAAATGGAGGGGAAATCATCCGGCTCGAACCAGCAAATACCCTCCATTTTCCGAAACCATGTCATTTGTCTTTTGGCATAGTGCCGGGTCTCCTTTTTGGTCAAGTCGACCGCTTCATCCAAGGAAATATCTCCTCTCAAGTGTTTCAAAACTTGCCTGTAACCCAGAGCTCGAAACGGGGGAGAGTCCGGTTTTACTCCCCCTGCCAAGAGACTCTGAACTTCTTTGACGATGCCGTTTTCAAACATCCGGTCAACGCGATCTTCGATCTTATTGTAAATGGCAGGCCTCTCTAATTTTAACCCAATTTTAAGGATAAAAAAATCGTTGACCAGAGAACGGGTGTTTGCAAAATGTGCGGAAATGGGTTTTTGGGTGGTATGAAAAACCTCCAGTGCTCTTATGATGCGGATTTTATCCCTCTTGCCGATTTTATTCGCATAGACCGGATCGAACTTCAAAAGCGATTCTCTTAAAAATTCCAATCCTTTGTCTTTTGCTTGTCGTTCAAGCTTTGCGCGGATCGCCGGATCCTTTTCCCCTTCTGGGAAAAGACCTTCGCAAAGCGCTTTCAGATACAGACCGGTCCCACCGGCGATTATCGGAAGCTTTTGATTTTCCCTGATTAATCGGATTGCCTCTAGGGCATGTTTGACGAAGTCTGCGGCTGTGAATTGTGTGGATGCGTCGGCGATATCCAGCAGGTGATGGGGGATATTTTTTTTTTGGTCGGGGGATATTTTGTCTGTGCCGATATCAAACCCCTTGTATACCTGCATCGAGTCACAGTTGATGATTTCTCCGTTGAATTCTTCGGCAAGGAGGATGGCTGTGGCACTTTTTCCTACAGCAGTGGCGCCTAATACGATAACGAGGTTTTTGGCTTCAGGTTCCAATTTTGACCAAAAAAACAAGGATTATCAGAGTCATAAAAATCAGAAGGGCCAACACCTGCTTTCTTCTCAAGTCAGCCACCGATCGTCTCCAAATTTTTGATCAGTGTCGATTCAAACTCACTCCCAAGCGATTTTTTTACTGCCAAAATTTCAGCGGCCAAGATTTCATTCAGGGACTTAATAATCAATTGTGTGGTATCTCGGTCCGGCATGATAATGTTGAATTTGAGAACCGATTGACGGTCGATTTTCCCATCGATCCCCAGCCGGATTTTTTGGAAATGCTGCGAGAGGTGCGGTTTGATGTCTTCGATGGATTTTTCCATCAAATTCAGAGCGACAGGACCCAGTTCTTTGGAGACGGATTTATAAATGTAGGAACATTTGGCATTAAACGTATCCAGGATTTTTTGTAGTTCCGCAACGGAAAATTCCTGGAGGGGTTTGTTGGGTGTCGCCATCGGGGAAGGTCCAAGAATTCCCAAACAAAACAGGGTCAGGAGGGCCTTTTTGGTGTATTTCCCCCCCAATGTGCTTTTTGAAATAATAGTTTGAAGATCATTTTTTTTGCCGGCAGTATGGAGAAGATGTTCTTCGTAGGGCTCGAGGTCGATTTGATCCATATGGTCGGGTGTGAGTTTTTGAAAATTCTCGGCATCCTTTGGAATGAGGGCATCGATCAGTTTGATGTTCTTCATTCGATAAATGCCTTCCCGGATAAGACTGAGAGTGGGGATTGTAAAAAGAATGGCGGTATTGGAAGGTGTTTTTTCTGAAATAAGAGAGGAGGTCAAAGGGGATAGATCGAACAGTGGGAATAGTTCCTGTTTTGCATAAACTTCCATGTTTTTCCACAGATGTTGTGGGGAGAGGATTCCAAGGTCAAGGATAGCAGCCAAGAGAGATGTTTTCTTTTTTGCCGTCCGGGCTTCGCATTTTTTGGCAGAAGGATTGTCCAGGATTTTCTTTTTCAAGAGGTGCTTGAGAAAAGCCTTTTCTTCAAAAATATCTTTATCGATAGCGAGGTTGCCGGTTTTAAAAATCAGCGCCTTCTCGGTTGTATCGTTTTTTATGAGCAGGCGTCCTGTGATTTTCGACTTCCAAACGGAAAATAGGATTTGGGGGAAAGATTCCATATGTTTACTTTATAAATACCGCCACCAGATGTCAATGGTATCAATGGGGACGTCCCCTAGCTGCCCAGTTTCGTGCCCAGCAATCCGAAGGCGATGTAAAACAGGCTTCGGATAAACCAGAAGCTGTATGAGAGAATGAGACCTTTTTTCAATTCGATCTTGAAGATTTCCGATAGGGCAAACCCAAGGATGCCGAAAATCCAAAGTTGGAAGAAATCCACCTGTGTGAGCACAACATATGCAGGAGACATGGTCTCTAGCCTTGGAAAAAACAGGGCCAGGCTTGTCGTAGTCTGAAAAACAGATTCGCGGCTGGAGATGAGAAAAGCACGCAGGGCATTGCCCAGGATCAGATTGATGGCATTGGCATGAATGAACGCCGAGAAGATTTGGATATATTTTCCCTCTGTGGAGGTCAGGCGCCCGATTCCCAAAATGATCAGGGTTTGAATAAGAAATCCTATGAGCAAGGAGAAGGGCTGCATAACGATTCCGGTGATAGCCACAAAAGCGGGGGGATCTTCCCAAAACTTCAATCGCTGATTATAGGCCTCTTCCCCCATTTTTGCCCTGCCCTTTGCATCGCTCTCCAAGAGCTTGATCTGGTCTTGAGGTATATATGGGGCGATCAGCGTCGCGTAGACGGCGACCAAGATGAGAAGAACGATAAGCATGTCCGCCCACTTGGACTTTTCAGATAAGGCCTTAAAAGTATCTTTGGGGCTAAAGAATACCCCCAATAGCCGGCTAAAAAGCGTCATTATGCTCTCCCCTTCTTTCCTCCCTTTCGATTTTACCATCTCGGATGTAGATGATTCTCTGTGCCTGTTGAGCGATGTCCGCGTCATGGGTGACTATGATGATGGTGTTCCCTTGGGCGTGGATTTTGTGGAAAAGATTCAGAATTTCATTCCCGGTTTGCGAGTCCAGGTTTCCGGTGGGCTCATCGGCCAGAAGCAGGGACGGTTCGTTTACCAACGCGCGAGCGATGGCCACCCGTTGACTTTCTCCTCCGGAGAGTTCGGAAGGCCTGTGGTCTTTCCTGTGGTCCATTTCTACCATTTCCAGAGCTTTGAGTGTTTTTTCGAAACGTTCCTTTTTGCTGGCACCCTTGTAGATGAGGGGGAGTTCCACATTATGGAAAGTTGTGGCTCGGGGAAGCAGATTAAATACTTGGAAGACAAAGCCGATTTCTTGGTTGCGGATGAAAGCCAGTTCGTTTTCGCTCATTTCGCTGACCAATCTTCCGCTGAGATAGTACTTTCCTTTGGTAGGTGTGTCCAAGCATCCGATAAGATTCATTAAAGTTGATTTTCCGGATCCCGAGGGTCCCATGATGGCCATGAAATCGTTTCGTTTAACGGCAAAGGATACCCCGCACAGGGCTTTGACCTCTTGTTTTCCCAACTGATAGATTTTCCAGAGGTCTTCAGCGGCAATGATGATGTCATCAGGGGGCGCGGTCATTCTTCTTTTTTTTCTTCGGCTTTTATCAGAGTGTCATCTTTCAACAGGCGGAGGGCGCTGTAGGGACCCACAACCACGTCCTGGCCTTCCTCGAGCCCAGATGTGATTTCGATCATCAATTCGCCCATGATTCCTTTTTTTATCGGCATGAACTTCACGCGACTTTCTTGGACGATATACACGCCTTCTTCCTGTTCTTTTTCGGAATTCTGGTCGTCTTCCGTTTTATCCCGTAAGACGAGGGCGGAAATCGGGACAGCCAGAACATCCTCTTTTTTTGCGGTGATTATATCAGCCGAAGCAGAAAGACCCGGTTTTAGATCGGCAGGAGGATTTTCCAGTGTGACGACCACCTTGAAGTCTTTGGATTCATCCGCTGTGGTCACCGTTTGGAGAGCGGAGCTTCCGATTTCGGTGACAGTGCCTGTTATGATGTCATCGGGGTATGCGTCGATTTTGACCTCTGATTGCTGTCCGATTTTGACGCCGACGACATCTGTTTCATCGACTTCAACTTCCACTTCCATCACCGAAAGATCAGCGATGGTCATCAGGACGGTTCCCGGATTATTCATCGTGCCCACGAGTGCGGTTTCTCCTTCCTCCACCCGCAGCCTGGTGATGATCCCCTCTATTGGCGCATAATATTCTGTTTTTTTTAAGATATCCAGTGTGCTTTGCAGGGAAGCCTGGGCCTGTTTAATCTGGAAGAGAATGGCGTTGCAGTTTGCCTTGGATATTTCGTAGTTCGCTTTGGCCGATTCCAGTGTTTCCGTCGATATCAGCTCTGCATCGAAGAGTTTTATCTGCCGCTTGTAAAAACCATCATCTCTGTTCTTTACCGCTTGTGCCCGGATCAAGTCCGCTCTCAGGGACTGGATTCGAGCTTTGTCCCTGTCGGCATTGGCTTCATACTGGGTGGATTCCAACTTAAGGAGAAAATCACCGGCCTTGACCTGTTGTCCCTCTTCCACCCCGATTTTGATGACTCTTCCTGCGATTTGAGAGCTGATATTGACATTTTTCTTCGGCTTGACCTCCCCTGAGGCAGAAATAACGGATGTCAAGTCCTGTCTTTTAACCTTTTCCACCGAAACCTTTATGCTTTTTTCCCTTTGGGATTGGAGGTTGAAGATAATTATAACAGCGATTACCGCAATGACCAGGAAAAACAAAATGAGCTTTTTCTGTCTGCGAAAGAATCCTTTTTTTTCAGCCAAAAGATGTTCCTTTATGCGTTGAATATCATATTATAGTACGGGGAAAAAGGCAAAAGGTTTTGCCTTGCTCAAACGCGGGAGAGTTGTTACTATGGAAGGGCCATGGAAACGGAATTCTATCTCAAGGCAGCGATAGAGGCAGCTCGAGAAGCTGGCCAAATGCTCAGAGAAAACCTGGATGCTTCTCGAGAAATCATTTACAAGGGGGAAGTCGATCTTGTCACAAATTTCGATAATCAATCCCAACAGATGATATTTGATCGCCTTGTTGAAAATTTTCCGGATCATGATTTTGTTGCCGAGGAAGGCCTGGATCAAAAAAAGGGGAGCGCGTATCGCTGGATATTCGACCCGCTTGACGGGACAACCAATTATGCCCATAGATTTCCTTTTTTCAGTGTTTCCATTGCCTTAGAGTTCAACGGACAGATTATCTGCGGGGTGGTTTACGATCCGATGCGGGATGAGACTTTTTCTGGAACGAAGGATTATGGAGCATTTCTGAACGGCGACAGGATCAAGGTGTCGGCCTTGAATGAATTGGATAAAAGCCTTCTTGCGACAGGATTTCCGTATGATTTGCGTGAAAGTGAGGAAAACAACATTGCCCATTTCAATCATTTTGTGACAAGGGCCCAGGCGATCCGGCGGTGCGGATCGGCTGCCCTGGATCTTTGTTACGTTGCTTGCGGAAGGTTTGATGGGTTTTGGGAGCTGAAACTGAAACCTTGGGATGTGGCGGCAGCATCGCTTATTGTCCAAGAGGCTGGTGGTCACCTCACGGACTTCAAGAATAAAGAGTTTAGCATACACAGCCATGAAACTCTGGGAACGAACGGTTTGATCCACCAACAGATGCTGGATGTTCTGCGTATGGCAAACGGGACGGAGGATTGAGAATGGGGACAAAAAAAAAAGGAATAAAAGTCTTTGGTCTTTTTTTCCTTTTTAATCTCTTCTGTTTTTTTGTCGAGGCGCGGAGTCAGACAGGGCTAGAAATCTCCGTCATGAGTCATGTGGATTGGACGGACACCGGCTTGGATGTTGTCGAAGGCCAGGAAATCATTTTTCGCGCCGTCGGCCAGATATCTCTCCAAAAAGGCAACCCTGTTACGTATTGTGGTCCGGATGGGTATAACTATCAGTCCCTTCAACAACCCCTTCATGACCGGAATATCGGGGCATTGATCGGGAAGGTGTATTTCCTGATCTCGTTGGAGGTTGACGAGAAGACAGGAAAAGAGAAAAGAAACGAGAAGGAAGAAATTTTCTACATCGGTTCAGCAAACAGAGTCACCCTGCGGATGGATGGACGGCTTTATTTGGGCATCAATGAGAACCTGGTTGCAGACAATGATGGTGTTTTTAATGCCCTGGTATATACATATGTGCCCTAGCAGGGCTATCAATTCTTAGAGTTCCGACCCCG
>DAOVBT010000256.1 GCA_030670375.1 Candidatus Aminicenantota bacterium
GATATCTTCACGTTTCCGATGGTAAAGGGCGATCCCCAAACAGCTTTGAATGCCGCCTATTCTGTCGTTATCACAGAGGACATGGCCAAAAAATACTTCGGCGAAGATAATCCTTTGGGGAAAGTCCTGAACATCAACAATCAGTCTGATTTCACGGTCACGGGAGTGGTGAAAAATGTTCCTCACAATTCCCATTTTATCTTTGATATGCTCTGTTCCTTCCAGACGTATGCCCAAAACAATAAACGGGATATGCAAAACTGGCTGTCCATCAACAATTATACCTATATCCTGCTGAAACAGGGCGATGATGCCAAACAACTGGAGCAGAAATTTCCCGAAATGATTGAAAACAGAGCCGGTGCCATGTTGAAATACACCAAAGGAGAAATGGTCCTTTCCCTTCAGCCTCTCACGAGCATTCACCTGCACTCAAACTTGATGCAAGAGGTTTCAGGGAACAGCAACATCATCTATGTTTATATTTTTTCTGCGATCGCTCTGTTTATCTTGGCTATCGCTTGCATCAATTTCATGAATCTTTCGACGGCTCGGTCCGCAAACAGAGCCCAAGAAGTGGGTCTGCGGAAGGTCTTGGGGGCTGACAGAGGAAACATTGTCAGGCAGTTCTTGGGTGAATCGGTTTTATACAGCCTATTATCACTGATCGTTGCGTTCATACTCGTCGATCTTGCCCTGCCGCTGTTCCGATCCCTATCCGGCATCGAACTGAGCATCGACTATGCTGAAAATCTGTGGCTTTTACCAGGCCTCGTTGCGCTGGCAGTTTTCGTTGGGTTGATCGCTGGAAGCTACCCGGCGTTCTTTTTATCTGCGTTTCAACCCGTGCGCGTGCTCAAGGGGCTGTTCGAGACCGGCCCTACAAGCAATCGGTTTCGGAGTGCCCTCGTGATCGTTCAATTTGCGATTTCCATTATTCTTATTGTCGGAACGATCATTGTTTCTAGCCAGCTCAATTTTATGAAAAACAGAAGACTGGGCTTCCACAAGGAACAGATCGTGGCCATTCCGATCAGCGACGAAAGCACATCCGAGTCGCTCAGGCCCTTGAAACAGGAGCTAAAAAACCACACAGGGATCCTCAGCGTTACCGCTTCTTCTCATGTCCCGGGACAGACGACCTACTTCAACCCTTTTATCCCGGAGGGCTTTTCTTTAGAACAGATGCATTACATGGGTGAACTGTATATCGATCCTGATTTTATACCGACGATGGGCATCGAGATCGTTGCTGGAAGAAATTTTTCGGCAGATTTGAAAACAGATGCTTCGCAATCAGTCATCATCAACGAAACAGCCGTTAAGAAATTCGGGTGGGATAATCCTCTCGGCAAGACCATCCAAGAATTGACGATTCCACAAAAATTGAGGAAATACACGGTTATCGGTGTCGTGAAAGATTTTCACATGGAGTCCCTCCGCAAGCAAATCACTCCTCTTTTTATCGGGTGTACCACACACATATTGAATTCCCTCTCTGTCCGTATAAAACCAGAAAATATCCCAGAGACAATTTCCTTTTTAAGGACTAAGATGAAACAAATCGATCCCCTTCGGCCGTTCGAATATGCATTTTTGGATGATTCATTCGATGCTCAGTACAGGGCAGAAGAGAGATTGAGCCGAGTCTTTTCTTATTTTTCTATCCTGGCCATTTTTATCGCTTCCTTGGGTCTATTTGGGTTGGCTTCCTTCACTGCTGAACAGAGAACTAAAGAAATCGGTATTAGAAAAGTCCTTGGCGCATCGGTCGGAGGAATTGTTTTGCTGCTTTCCAAAGAATTCACCAAATGGGTGTTGGTGGCCAATGTTATCGCATGGCCCATCGCCTATTTTTCGTTGCGCCTATGGCTCCAGGGATTTGCCTACCGAACCAGCCTCACTTTGGCGGCCTTTGTCCTTTCCGCAGCCATTTCCATCTTTGTTGCTTTGCTCACAGTCAGCTATCAAGCCATCAAGACAGCAGTAGCAAACCCTGTCGATTCCTTGCGGTATGAATAACTAATCTCCGTTCTCTTCTGTTTCTTTTTATCCGGTTTAACGTTGACTGGTGGAATTTTTGTGTGATAGGGATTAAAAGTTTCAGCTATCGTAAGATTCTGAGTTTTAGATGTGAAGGGTGCTTGGCTGAACGATAAACCTTGTGGGTGGCCTTATGAAAATCAGATTCAACCGCATGATAGATGTCTACAAACTTTTGCGGATTGCGGTCAATCAGAGGGAACCAAGTGCTCTGCACATGGACCATGATCTTGTGCCCTTTGCGAAAGCAGTGGTATTTGTCCCTTAGATCATAGGTGATTCGGGCGATTTCCTCTGGCAGGAAAGGTTCGGGCTTTTCAAAACTATTGCGGTATTTCCCCCGAAAAACATCTGCTCCCACCAGCATTTGGAAATTTCCTGATTTCTCACCTTGCTCCCTTTGTATGATCTCGGGCGAACCTTCAGGAAAAACATCGATAAGCTTGACGATCCAGTCCGCATCTGTTCCGGTTGTGGAAACAAATAGATCGGCAATAATAGGGCCTGCAACCGTAACATTTTCGGTAAGGACATCTGTTTGATAAACCAGCACGTCGGACCGACCGGCGGCAAAACGCTGGTCCTCGATCATCCATGTATGACCTTGGTGAGTTCCGATTTTAGCCGAATAGGGCACAGGATTATCCGGATCACTGATAAACATATCATGAGCTTGTTCGGAATTTTCCTGAGGTTTTGCAAAAGAAAGCTCCCCATTTGCCTGAAGATAAAGATTTTTCTCGTCGGTCTTTTGGGGCGGCCAATAGCTGTAGGATTTCCACTGGTTGGTCCCGGTTTCAAACACCAGGGCTTCGGGAAGCTCAAGTCTGTCCTTTTCTTTTAAATAGTAAAGGAAAAAGGGAAATTCAACCTGATTCTGGTAATACACACTCGTGTCCGAGAGAAAACGGATATTCCCCAGAGAATCTCCTTTTCCCCGTGCCCAACCCCCATGTCGCCAGGGCCCAACCACGAGAATGCTTAGATTTTCTGGATTCTTTTTTTCGATCGTATAATAGATGCTCATCGGGCCATAAAAATCTTCGGCATCAAACCATCCCGCGACATTAAGAATCGCATGTTGAATATTGTTAAGGTGGGGAAGGACATCCTGCTGCTTCCAGTAATCATCGTAATTGCTGTGCTCCATGTATTCATTCCATGTGGGGACGCGCTTATGAAAATACTTTTTATCCACATTGGAGACAGGTCCCATTTCCAGAAAAAATTTATAGCCATTATCGGTGCCGTAATCAAACCTGGCTCCGCGCTTGGCAGATGGACCCGATCGTACAGCGGCGTTTCCGGAGAGCCATCCAAACGTGTACATCAGGCGAAAGGCTCCATTATGATGAAAATCATCACCGATCCACATATCTGATGGGGATGCTTGCGGCGAGGAGGCTTTTAAGGCTGGATGGGCATCGATCATTCCCATAACTGTCTGAAATCCAGGGTAAGAAATTCCCCATTGACCAACCCGGCCGTTGTGATTGGGGACATTTTTTAAGATCCATTCGATGGTATCATATGTATCACTGCTTTCGTCTGTATCCTTGGGTTCATCTTTTACGGCCTTGTGGGGCCGCATCACGACAAACTCTCCCTCTGATTTGAATTTTCCCCTCACGTCTTGATACACAAAAATAAATCCTTCGGGAGCGTATAATTGGTTTGGACCCAGGGTACGCCGATTGATTTCCTGACCGTAATCGCCGATGGAATAAGGCGTTCGGAAAAGCATAATCGGATATTTCTGATTTTTATCCTTGGGAACGTAAACCTGGGTGTACAGTTTAATCCCATCCCTCATAGGAACCATATATTCGCTTTTGGTGTAATAGTCCTTTAATGCATAATCTTTTCCATTACTGGCTGAAATGGATAAAATAAGAATTAAAGCTAGAATCCATAAATGATTTCTATGACTGTGTAACTTCATTATTTTCATCAGTTTTCTCCCTTTGTGATATGTTTTTTTCCATATTACCATAACTGTAATTCAAAATCGATTGGAGATCTTCAAAAATTGACTGAACGTATTTTGATATGGTACGGTACTATGCATACAAGGAGATTACATGAAAAAATTACAAAATCCGGCTATGGCAATCGTCGGGATAGTTTTGTTCTGTCTCTCGGCTGCTTTTCTGGTAGGATCTCAGGAGACGAACTATGAGGCTCTGCTCGGGGAATGGGATGTCCAGAC
>DAOVBT010000441.1 GCA_030670375.1 Candidatus Aminicenantota bacterium
CAATCGAGATCACGGAAAAAATTGCCATATCTCAGCAGGATGTTCGGGAGATCCAATTGGCCGTGGCTGCTGTCAAAACGGGCATACGGTTAATATGTGAAATGTACCGAATCAAGAAAGAAAATCTGGATGAGGTATTTATCGCCGGAGCTTTTGGAAATTATCTGAATACAAAAAACGCCAAAAGAATCGGACTGCTTCCCGATATAGACGCGGAAAAAATCGTTTACGTCGGCAACTCTTCTTTGGCGGGCGCCAGGGCTCTTTTACTGTCGAAGCCAGCTCGTAAAAAAACGGAATCCCTGATCAAAAAAGTCCATTACATATCCCTGGCACTGGATCCGCGTTTCCAAAAGTGCTTTATCGATTCGCTGAATTTTGGAGACGAGAATAGCTCGCTATGAAATTGGCCATTTCGGGAAAAGGGGGAACAGGAAAAACAACCCTGGCTGGCATTTTGACTCATTTATTCCGGAAGGATGGGTACGAAGTCTTGGCTGTGGATGCCGATCCAGATGCCAATCTTGCTGCGGCCATAGGAGTTCCGCCGGAATGGCAAAGCAAGATCCGACCGATCTCGGCGCAACGCCAGTTGATCAAGGAAAGAACGGGCGCAAACCCGCGCGAATTCGGTCAACTGTTTAAACTCAATCCTACTGTATCCGACATTCCTGATGATTTTTGCATCAACTTCCAGGGCATTAAGCTTCTTGTTTTGGGAGCTGTGCAAAAGGGAGGGGAAGGCTGCGCCTGTCCGGAAAACGTGCTCCTGAAAAGCCTGTTATCCGAGATCATCCTGCATCGAAAGGAAGTCGTGATCGTGGACATGGAAGCTGGGATCGAGCATCTGGGACGGGCCACGGCAGAATCCATCGACAAGATGCTGATTTGCATCGAGCCTGGTTCCCGGAGTCTCGACACAGCCAGAGCCATTATTAGGCTCGGGAAAGAAATCGGCCTCCAGGATTTCGGGATTGTCGGGAACAAAATTCGGAACAAAAAACAGGAGGATTGGATCGGAAAGCAGTTTGACGCAGAAATGCTCTTTGGTTTTATCCCCTATTCAGAAACAATCCAAGAAGCCGATATCCAACAGAAGTCGCTCTTCGATGTGATGGGAACGAGTTTGTCAATCGCATTCCAACAAATTTACCAGAAGGTTGGGATCAAACCGTAAGGTTTGACCCACAAATGAATTTTTTTATGGTACTATAGAGGCTTGTAAAAATTGGAACAGCCGCCAAGATCGGAGGTGACACATGGCTTTTGACCCGCAAGGCCTCGCCACGGCCATCGGAAGCATGCCCCACACCAATCCTTCGGATGCCTGTGACATCATCCTGAATGCCATACCCGAAATACCCATCTGGCCCCAGCTGCCCAACACGAATTTCCGGGAGGAGATGGAAATTCAGTACAGCGAAGGTATCCCCTGCGTGGTTTTGGACGAGGAAAAGAAACGAATGTATTTCCAAACCGAAAAGGATATCACCTCTGATTTTGAGGTATTTTATGAAAATTACATGGCAGAAAATCTGGAACATTTTAAGATATCCGCCGAATTCAGCCGCGGAATCTATGAGATGGAAAAAAAGCTAACGGAAAAAAGGCCTCCGAACCTCAAATACTTCAAGAGCCATGTCACCGGTCCCATAACCATGGGTTTGGGTCGGGTGGACGAAAACAAGAGAGCCATCTATTACAACGACTTGTTCCGGGATATCATCGTGAAAGGAACAGAAATGAAAGCCCGGTGGCTGCTGAACAAATTCAAATTCTTAGGATGCAAACAGATCTGCTTTATCGACGAACCCATCCTCTCAGGATTTGGGTCTTCCACCTATGTAAGCCTGCATCGTGCGGATGTGGTGCAGTATCTGAACGCTGTCATTCAAGCCATCCGCAAAGAAAATGCCATCTCCGGTATTCACTGCTGCGGAAACACCGAATGGACCATTCTAATCGACGCTGATGTGGACGTGATCAGCTTTGATGCCTACGAATATGCCGAAACGATTGCTTATTACCCCAACCAGGTAAACGGTTTCCTGGAAAAAGGAGGAGTCCTGGCCTGGGGTATTGTGCCGACTTCAGAAAAAATTAATATGGAGACAGCCGAATCCTTGGTGAAAAAATTGGAATCCAGCATAAACAATTTGGCCGGCAAGGGAATCGACAAAAATCTCATATGGGAAAAATGCTTGATAACCCCCAGTTGTGGGACAGGATCGCTACCTGCCGATTTATCGGAAAAAATATTTGATCAGGAATCCCAGGTGAACCAGATCATCAAGGGTAAAGTCTGAAACAGATTAAGGACCGAAAGAAATGGATAAATCACAGAAAAAAAGCATCGATGAAGCAGTCAATAAAATGCTCGAGCGAACATCCGAGCAGGGGGTCGAGACCATCTGGGACCGCTCTGACCAACAAAAAGTCCGCTGCGGATTCGGAGAACAAGGGCTGTGTTGCCGCCTCTGTTACATGGGACCCTGCCGCATAAATCCCAAGGGAAAGTCTC
>DAOVBT010000383.1 GCA_030670375.1 Candidatus Aminicenantota bacterium
TGATGATGACATCGAAGCGGGAAAGCTTTTTAAGCATTCTCTCAAGCACAAGGTCTCTTTTGGCTATCAATAATTCCTGAACAAGAAGAGAGCAGGTCGTATAGAGGACTCTTTGGTTTTTTTGTACAAGTTCAAGGCCAAGGTTGCCCGAAACTTTGTGTCCATCCTTATCCAGATCGCAATCCTGGATATCGTGTTCTCGCTGGATTCGGTCATCACCGCCGTGGGTCTGGCCGATCATATCCCGGTTATGATCCTGGCCATCGTTATCGCCGTTGGTGTTATGATGCTGTCTGCGCGAGTGATCGGAAATTTTGTGGACTCCCACCCCACTATCAAGATGCTGGCGTTGAGCTTTCTGCTGCTGGTGGGATTCTCTCTCATGGGGGAAGGGCTCGATCTGCACATCCCCAAGGGATATATTTACTTCGCTATGGCCTTCTTGCTGGGGGTCGAGATCCTGAACCTGAAGATCAGGGAAAGGGCAACAAAGCCCGTCCGGTTGCGCAAAGCTCTGAAGGAATAAATACAGAGGAAAAATTAATCTGATAGCTTCAAGTTTTAGAAGAAAGAAAGGGCCGGAGTCGAGGCAGAGGCTAACTGGACCTTCGCCCAGATTTTGAGTTGCTGGGGCATCTGCCGGCCCATTCCGCCGGCACGCATTCCGCCCATTCCACCACCCATGCCGCCTCGGCCTCCCATTTCGGGCATTCCGCCGCCGCGCATTCCTCTCGGTCTTTGCATTTGCAGCTTGGGCGATAGGAATCCGACACCGATCACATCTCCGGCCTTCACGCCGATAGCATAAGGATATTCATCGCTGGAGGTGAGGGGAACCTTGAGCTCATAGACAAAAGTGCCTCCCGCGTTTCTCATTTTGATGTCGATTCCCTTGGCATCTTCTACATTCATTATTCCCAATACCTCTTCGTCAGGACCGAGAACTTCCAACTCTGTCATCGATTCTTGTAGCTTTTGCATCATTTCTTCCCGATTGATTTCATCCATCATCTGGGGATTAAACTGCTCCTCCTCTTGTCCGGAGTCTTGCCTCCCAAGGGGATATTTGATGCCAAAAGTTTTGTTTTTTCCTCCCTTCGGATCCAGCCAAACAGTCAGGCCTTGCCTCATGATTTGGGTTCGGATCATAGGATTCTCTGTCATCATGGATACATACAGATGTTGGTCATCGTTGATCAATCCCACGGAAATGGATAGACCTTCAAAATAGTACTTAGCCCCAAGCCAATCCCCGCCTTTCCCATCCAGTGTGATGTCTCGATCCTTCCAGGTGCTTTCCAGCTCGAGCATGCTGCAGCTTATATGCACAAAAAAGGAAAAAACCAGTACGAACAAAATGGCCGAATATTTTTTCATTCCAGTCTCCTATCTGTAACTGTTTATTATAGCTTATAAATGGAAATTCGTTGAGTTCAATCGATAAAAAAAAAGGGCCAGCCCAACAAACTCTTGGATGCTGATGCCGGCCCGATTTTAATATCCTATCTTCGGATACGACTTTTTAAACGAGGTAAACGCTGCTGCACCCGGTCTTGTAAGTTACGGACTCGACTTCTTATACCATCCCTGGCTTTGGCCTTTAAGGCTTCCCGTTGTTCCGGGGTCAGAACATTACTGATCTCCTCCCTAAGTTTCAGTCTCTCGATAAACATCTCATTTCGGGCAGCAGATGTTTCGGAAAGAACCGCTTTGATTTTATCGTAATCCAAATTTTCCCTGTCCTGCATCAATTTCTGCAACTCCAATCGGCTCAAACTGTTTTCACTTGTCCTCTTGATCGTCTTCTCTCTAAAGGAAAACCCAAGATTTTGGACCAACTCGATTTGTTCATCGGTGATATTGAGCTCTTCTTGGTTGGCCTTCAAAACGGCCAGAATCCGGTTTTGTGACCTGTTAAACGTCCTTTTTGCCCTTGGCATCCTTTGTTGCGGTTGGGCAAAACTGCTCGCCACAGACAAAACCAAAAAGGAGAAAACAACCATTAATGCCAAACCTTTCTTCATTTTGACCTCCTGTATCGTTAATTTCTGTCTCACACTATTTAGACAACAAAACCAAGGAAATCATTCGCAAATTCAAAAATTTAAAAAAAAAGCTTGACAAGGGTGCGAATGCCTCGTATACTGTGTATATTTGATATACCCACTAAAATGAAAAATAAAATGTTTATCGTGGTTTCGCCCCTGAATCCGGACCCGATGTACAAGCAGGTGATGGATCAGATAAAAGACGCCATCGCTGGCGGAATGATAAAGCCGGAGGAAAAATTGCCATCGATAAGAGAAATGACCAGAGAACTGAAAATCTCCGAGATCACCATCAAGCGCGCCTATGCAGACCTAGAACATGAGGGTTACATCTTCACTCGGTCGGGATTGGGCTCGTTTGTGGCCAATGTCAGCAAGGAAAAAATGAGAGGCGAAAAATTAGCGGAAATCCGGCTAGAGTTAACAAAGATCTTAAAATCGGGAGAAAAATTCGATATTTCTGCCGATGACATAATCGAAGCTATCAAACAAAAAGGAGAGGAAAAATGAAAAAACAAAAGGGATTTATCCGTGCCAAGCTGCTGGTTCTGATAATCGCTGTTTTGCTACTCACTTTGTTTTTTTTAGCCTAAACTCAGGAGGATATAAATGGAACACATACTGGAGGTAAACAAACTCAGGAAGGAATATCCGGAATTTATCTTGGATAATATCGATTGGAACGTCCCCAAAGGATATGTCATGGGATTGATCGGGCCAAACGGTGCAGGCAAGACCACCACCATCAAGCTGATCATGAACTTGATTGGATCCGACGGAGGCCATGTGAAAGTTTTTGGCTTGGACAACATCCAAAACGAAAAACAGATCAAGAACAAAATCGGCTATGTTGGAGAGGAGCAATACTTTTACGATCACAAAAACGCTGCTTGGACAGGAGAATTCGTGTCCCATTTTTATGACAAATGGGATGGGGAAAAATACCAGAGCCTGCTGGAACAATTCGAAATCCCCCCCAAAAAAAGGATCAAAAAATTCTCGAAGGGCATGAAAGTGAAGC